>CAYHWX010000005.1:0-31481 GCA_964360245.1 uncultured Vicingus sp. | reverse complement strand
CAACTACTGGTTTATCTAATAGCACTATTGCTAATCCTGTTGCTTGTCCTTTGATTACTACTACTTATACTGTTACTGGGACTGATGCTTTTGGCTGTTCTGATACTTCAAGCGTTACCATTACTATTAATCCTTTACCAACTGTTACTACAAATGCTGATACCGCAGTTTGTATTGGAACTTGTGTCCAATTAAATGCAACTGGTGGTAATGGATATTCATGGTCACCAGGAGCTAGTCTTTCTGATTCAACAATATTTAATCCAATAGCTTGCCCTACGACAACCACAACATATATTGTTACCGTTACTGATGGCAATAGTTGTATAGCTACAGCAAACGTTACTATTACAATAGATTCTTTACCAATCGTTGATGCAGGATTAGACACTTCTATTTGTGTCGGAGATTCCACTCAATTAAATGCATCAGGAGCATTAATTTATGTATGGACTCCTAATACTAATATTTCCAATACAGGTATCGCCAACCCTTCTGTGTTTCCAATAGTAACAACTACTTATTTTGTTACTGGAACTGATGCCAATGGATGTGTTAATACCGATAGTGTTATCATTACTGTTAATACACTTCCAACAATAACAACCAGTAATGATACAGCTATTTGTTTTGGTGATTGTGCTCAATTAAATGCTACTGGCGGAACAACTTATTTGTGGACTCCAGGAAGTAGTTTGTCAGATTCAGCGATTTTTAATCCTATTGCTTGTCCAACAAATGCAACAAATTATATGGTAACAGTAACTAATCTTAACAACTGTTTTGATACTGCTAGTGTTTTTATTTCCATAAATCCATTACCAATAATTAATGCTGGACCTGATGTATGGCTATGTTCTGGAGATTCAATTCAATTGAATGCGACAGGTGGAATTAGTTACTTGTGGACTCCAGCCAATGGATTAAACGATACAACAATTGCCAATCCAATGGCTTTTCCTTTGGATACTACTAATTACATTGTTACTGGTTTTGGTGCAAACTTGTGTTCTAACACTGATACCGTTCAAATTATTGTAAATGATGAAGTTCCAATTAATCCTGGAACTGATACAACAATCTGCGTTGGTGATACAGTAATGTTAGGTGGTGTGCCTACCTCTCCAAACGGAACATCTTATTCTTGGTTTCCAAATGGAGGAACGTTAAGTAATGATACTATCGCTAATCCTTTAGCTTTCCCAATTGTTACCACTACTTATTATATTGTGGCTACCAACGATACATGTACAGCAATAGATTCTGTTACCATCACAGTTAATCAACTTCCAATCATTAATGCTGGAGTTGATGTTAGTATTTGTTTTGGTGATTCTACTCAGCTAAATGCTAATGGAGGTGTTAATTATTTATGGCAACCTGGTGGTATGTTAAACGATTCCACTATTAGTAATCCTATTGCTTTTCCATCTAATACAACCGAATTTATTGTATTTGGAACGGATATCAATGGATGTTCTGCATCCGATTCTGTAATTGTTACTGTTAATGCTTTGCCTGCCATTACAACAAATTCTGATACAGCTGTCTGTATAGGAACTTGTGCACAACTCAATGCAATAGGTGGAACTCTTTATTCATGGTCTCCCGGTGGTACTCTTTCTGATTCAACTATTTCTAATCCAATTGCTTGTCCTGTGGTAACCACAACATATATTGTTACAGTTACAGATGGAAATAGTTGTACAGATACAGCTAGTGTAACTATTACAATTGACCCACTCCCTATTGTTAATGCTGGCTTAGATACATCTTTGTGTATAGGAGATTCCATACAATTAAATGCATCAGGAGCATTAATTTATGTATGGACACCAAATACAAATATTACCGACACAGGAATTTCAAATCCTTTTGTATTCCCTACGGTAACAACCACCTATTTTGTAACTGGAACAGATGGAAATGGATGTCTAAATTCGGATAGTGTAATTATTACCGTTAATACACTTCCAATAATAACAGTTAGTAATGATACCGCTGTTTGTCTAGGAGACTGTGCTCAACTAAGTGCTACTGGAGGAACAACTTATGCTTGGACTCCAGGAAGTAGTTTATCAGATTCATCTATTTTTAATCCCATTGCTTGTCCAATAATTGCTACTAATTACTTGGTAACTGTTACAGATGCTAATAATTGTTTTGATACCTCAAGTGTTACTGTTACTATTAATCAGTTGCCAATAATATCTGCAAGTGCTGCAGTTAGTGTTTGTTTTGGGGACTCTGTACAACTTAACGCTTTAGGAGGGATTTCGTATGTATGGATACCTTCTACAGGATTATCAAACGATACCATCTCAAATCCAATGGCTAGCCCTTCTGGAACCACTACCTATACTGTAATTGGAACTGATATTATGGGATGCTCAAATACCGATAGTGTTGTTGTTACTATCAACCAACTTATTGTTCCAGATTTATCAGATACAATAATTTGTATTGGAGATGCTTTACAACTTACGGTTAATGGACCTCCTGGAGCAACTTATACTTGGTCGCCAAGCACAGATTTGTCTGACACTACTATCTATAACCCAATTACTATTACTCAAGTTACCATTACCTATTTTGTTTTGGTTCAAGACACCAATGGTTGTTTAGACTCTACTTCTATTTTGATAACCGCTGAGTCAAAGCCAGAAGCTGATTTTAGTTTTGTAACTTCCCCTTCATGTGATGGTATTTTAGCTGACTTTACTAATTTAAGTACTGGAGCAACAACTTATTTATGGAATTATGGGGATGGAAATCAATCCACAGAAATTAATCCTTCTCATCTTTTTTCTTATAATTCTTCAGCAACCGTTTTATTAACTTCTTATAGTTTGGGGTTATGCTCAGACACCGCAACCAAACCTATTACTACAGGTAATTTCGAGGATTACTTTAATGTGGTGCCACCAACAATTCTCACACCAAATGGCGATGGATTAAATGATTTATTCAAATTAGACTTACCTTTCGGAATTGGTTCATGTGCGAGTATTATGGTATTTAATCGTTGGGGAATGAAAGTTTTTGATTCTAATGGTCAAAATAGTGGTTGGGATGGAAGAACTACGGCAGGAGTAAAAGTGCCAGAAGGAACCTATTTTTATATTATTGATATTAACGGGATAACCAAAAAAGGATCTTTAACTTTAATTGATTAGTTATCTAATTTACTAGGATTACTATTACGATATTCAACTGATTTCAATAATATTGATGAATTTTAATGCTATTTCACTTAATTAATTGCTTTAGCATTTTAATAATGCTAAATATTAATTATGAAGTGTTCCTCATTATTTAATATCTTGCCATCTGAAATTACTAACTAAACATAATGATAATGAAAAAAATTCTACTAACAGGGATTGGATTGTTGCTTGCTGCACCCTTCTTTTCTCAAACTTTTATTGATGATTTTGAATCTTACACACCAGGTGCTTATTTAGGGTTATCCTCTGCAAATTGGACAACCTGGAGCAATGCACCAGGAACTTCTGAAGATGTTCTCATCACAACTGCAAATGCAAGTAGTGGTTCTAATGCACTTTATTTTTCCTCTACATTAGCTGGCGGCGGACCACAAGATGTTATCTTACCATTTAACCAAGTTTACAATTCTGGTAATGTTTCTTTCGAGTCTAATTTTTATGTTGAGACTGGTAAAGGTGCTTATTTTAATATGCAAGCGACTTTAACAGTTGGACAAACGTGGGCTTTAGATTGTAATATGATACAAGATGGAACGCTTAAATTATCAAATTCTGGCACTCCTTATTTAACAACTACTTACCCTGTTGGACAATGGTTTAATATGAGAATTGAAATGGATTTAACTGCTAATATATGGGAGTTATTTATTAACAATGTAAGCAAAGGAACATTTTCAAACCCTACAGGATCAATAGCAATTTTAGATTTATACCCAGTTAATCCAACTGCAGAAGGTGGAAATAACCAATCTGGATTTTATGTTGATGATGTAAGCTATAATTACATTCCTGCAAGTTTACCGGCGGTAAATGGTGGAGTTACTTTTGTTAATCAATTAGGTGGAATTGCTGGTCAAAACGCAACGGTTGCTGCAACAGTTAGAAACTTAGGATCAAACAACATTACTTCATTTGATATTACTTATGATTATAATGGAACACCCGTAGTAGAAAATGTAGGACCAATTTCTTTAGCATCATTAGCTACTTACAATCATACTTTTGCAACACCCGTAACCTTAATTGCTGGAAGTAATCCTTTAACTGTTACTATTTCAAATGTTAATGGAGCTGGTGCTGATGCTAATCCTGGAGATGATGCTAAATCTATCACTATCAATCCAGTAGTGCCTGCTACAGGTAGAGTTGTGTTTGGAGAAGAAGCTACAGGAACATGGTGTGGATGGTGTCCAAGAGGTGCTGTTTATATGGATTATATGGAAACTACTTACCCTGGTTTTTGGGCTGGAGCTGCAGTACACAACAATGACCCTATGACTGATGTAACTTATGATGCTGGAATGGGAGCGTTGGTTAGTGGATATCCAAGTTCTTTGGTAGATAGAGGTCCAGAAAATGACCCTTCTACAATGGAACAATCTTTCTTACAAAGAATAGTTATTGCACCAACTGCTTTTGTAACAAATGGAGCGACTTATAATGCAGGTACTAGAGAATTAGAAGTTTCTGTTACTTGCGACTGGCAGGCTGCTACATCTGGCAACTGGAGATTAGGTGTTGTGTTAACTGAAGATGGTGTAACTGGCACTTCAGCTCAATATGCACAAGCAAACTATTATTCTGGTGGAGGTAGTGGTGTTATGGGCGGATTTGAATTATTACCCGACCCTGTTCCTGCAGCTCAAATGGTTTATGATCACGTAGCAAGAACAATTGTTCCTTCTTTTGATGGAGCAAATAGTTTCCCTGCAACTATTGCAAATGGTTCTCAAGATGTAATTTGTTTTAGTTTTGTTTTACCTGCTACCTGGAATGAAAATAACATTCACATCATTAGCTTTTTGCGTAATCCTGCTGGTCTTGTTGATAATGCTGCTACAGAAACTATTGCAAATGCAGTAGCTAACGGCTTAGCTGTTTGTACTACAAGTATTTCAGAAGATTTGTCTAACGACGATAACTTTAAGTTATTCCCTAATCCTACCAGTGGAATCGCTTACATTGATATTACCAATACTAACAACAGTAATGTTAATGTTGCCATTATGGATTTAAGTGGTAAAATAGTTGTTCAAAGAAATTATGATATCAATGGAACTGTTCAATTACCAATTGTTACCAATGGTTTAGGTAAAGGAATTTATTTAGTAACGCTCACTATAGGAGATGCTGTACAACAACAAAAATTGATTGTACAATAATCAAGTTGTTTTTTTTGTTTTTTAACCCCTCGAAAAATTTCGAGGGGTTTTTTATTTAAAGAACTTTTGATAAAACTCTCATGTTCGGTTTTTAGAATCTATAAGTATTGTTACGGGACCATCATTAACCAAAGCTACTTTCATGTCAGCGCCAAACTCACCAGTTTGAATTTTTTTACTTAGTTCTTTTTCCAATTGAGCAATAAATTTTTTGTAAAGTGGGATTGCTGTTTCGGGTTTTGCAGCCTTAATAAACGATGGTCGATTTCCTTTTTTTGTACTGGAATGTAAAGTAAATTGGCTAACCAACAAAACCTCTCCTTTTATATCTAAAACAGATAAATTCATATTGTTGTTTTCATCTCCAAAAATACGTAATCGAGCAATTTTTCCGCAAAGCCATTCAATATCTTCTATTGTATCATCTTGTTCAATGCCTAATAAAATAAGTAACCCTTTATCAATTTTGCTTGTGATTTGTTGATTAATTTCAACCGATGCAGAAGAAACTCTTTGGATAATTGTTCTCATTAAATAACTTTTATTACATTCATTTTACTATTTACTGTCAATAGTCAAATGTAATTTATATTTTTTTACGAGAAGCCAAAGCTATACTACCTTTTTTACCAAAGATGTAGAAATTTTGTGTAAGATTTTCTTCAAATCGATTAAATTAGCTATTGAATAAAAAAGGATATATTTATTCCCATGTGAGCACTAAAAGTTTACAAAACATAAATCCGTCAGCTGACGGATGATGATTTGTAGTATATTTTATATATTTGATAAATATTGTATGATTGTTTTCATACATATACATCCAAATTTGGGTAGATATGTATGGTTTTATCATACATATAAACAAGTTACCTGCAATGCTATGACAGACACGAACACAAATATTAACGACAATTAAAAATAAAAAAATATGGGATTTACTAAAGCATTATTCTATCCAACAATTGACATCAGAAACGAAGACTGGTTGAAAAACGCTGTTTTGTTCTGGGACGAAATAAACACAATTGTTCCGTCATCAATTACAAATCCTTATCAAGAGAATACGACACAGTATTTATCGGACGAAGGCATTTTGAAGCCGATGGCAGTAAATCCCGACAATGACTTTATTGAAGAATTGACATCGGACACTTTGAATTATTTGAATACAAATGAAGGTTTCCAACTACTAACTCAAAGACAAGGTATAAATTCGGTAATTCATCGAGACAAGTTACCGAGAGACGTAAGTCGTCTTTTTGATATTCACCCTGAAAAACTTCCTTATGAAATTCAGCATCAACTTCGCAGAAGTATGACTGATGAAGGATGGTTTCGTGTAGACAGTAATTTCGCTATCTTCTACATGACCCTTCTTGCGAATAAAATATGTGAGCAAAAATCGATTGCACTCTTAACTGACAACTCACTTACATCAAATCTTTCCGACTTGGTCAGACTTGACAATCAAATTGCGATAAAAGGGAGAGATTACGATTTTCATAATCAAATGAGAAACGAGAAATACATTCACCTTGCACAAGGACTTTTAACCAATTTAGTAATAAAGGGAATTAAAGTTTCAAAAGCATCATCTTTAGAAGATGTGGTAAATTTTAAAAAGAGACACAGTGACGAACTTGGCAACTTCAGAACAAATATTGCTAAACTGACAAAGGACGTAAAGAAAGACACCTCTTTTGAGGCACTTAAACAGCAAGTTGAGGACATTTACAAAGATGAGTTTTTACCTTCTTATAACGATTTCAAAAAATCATTAGACAGTGCAGGAGTAAAATGGACTGCTGAAAATTTCATGAAGGTTTCTTTTTTCTCTACAAGTGCGACTGCCATCCCAATGACTTTGCTCGGACTTTCTATGCCTCATGCTTTATTAGCAGGTGCAGGTGTCTCAATAATTTCGTCTTTGGTTTCATATAACGTGGACAAAAAAGACAAATTAAGAAAGAACCCATATTCATATTTATTAGCGGTAGACAAAGGAGTGTGAACCAATGCAGACAATAAGCACAGCAGGTAACAGCACCTACCCAAAAGGCGGGGTTTCGTGTTCCAAAGACAGCTTTGTGGTTAATGGAAGTTTAGTTTTTCAAATCAAGTTTTGTGGTAAAAGTCCCGCCCTTCGGGTAGCTGCAAAACGTTACAAGCAAGCCTAAAAAACCGACAGTGCAACAATGAACAGACAGAAAAAACATCTCGAAAGCCAACCCTTCGCAAAATTAAAAGAGGTGTTTTGCCAACGCACTTGCCGACACAAAAACACCACATTTAATTTTGCCCAATCGCACAACAATACTATACATTATGAAATGGATTGATTCAACAGATTTAAGAAATTGGGCAAACAGGAGAGATTGCCAAGAAACACTTCCTCTATTAGTAAGAAAGCTTATCAGAGCTACTTCTAAAACTATTCAAAGTATAAAATTTCCATCGGGAGAAAGTGTTTTGCTTGGTGGATGGGATGGAACTCTCGAGGTAACTGATGAAACGGATTATTTGCCTGCTGGCATTTCGCTTTGGGAATTTGGCACTTCTAAAGACCCAAAAGGAAAAGCTGATGACGATTATGCAAAAAGAGTTTTAAATCCACTGGGTTACAACCCTGCTGAATCAACTTTCATTTTTGTAACACCAAGACTTTGGCAGAACGGAAAAGATTGGGTTGAAGAAAAAAAGAAAGATGGAATTTGGAAAGATATTAGAGTAATCAACTCTGAAATTTTAGAGGAATGGATTGAACTTGCACCAACAGTAGGTGCATGGTTAGCTAAAAAAGAACACATTGGAAAATATCCATCAGAAGGCATTCAACCAACAGATGACTTTTGGGAGGAATGGACATCGGGAACAAAATTTAAACTTAATGCAGAAATACTTTTAGGAGGTAGAAAAGAACAACAACAAAAAGTTATAGAAGGGCTAAAAAGCCCTTCTATTTATGCTGTTCAAGGTATTTCAAGAGAAGAATCCTTAGCTTTTATTATTTCTTGCGTAAAAGAAAACCTTGAAATCGAAGAAGATTTTTTTTCAAGAAGCATCATAGTTGATAGTGTTGAATCATTTAGAGAACTTACAGTTCACGATAAGCCATTAATCCTTATTCCGAGGTTTGAAGACATTGGCGTTGCAAATCGAGCGGCCCAAAAAGGACATACAGTTATTTATCCATTAGGAGCTGACTCTGCAAGTAACTGGACTAATAAAATAGTTCTACCGCAAATAGACAGAGAATCTTTTGTTTCTGCATTAACAAAAATCGGCATGACAAAAGAATTTGCAGAAAGGTTTTCAAAGGAGTCAGCAAGGAATATTACTATTTTAAGACGACAACTTGAATTTGAAAGAACAATACCATCATGGGCTTTACCAGAAAATGTTTCTGAAATAATTCCCGCCTTGATAGTTGGCAGATGGGATGAAAATTTTGAAAATGACAGAAATATAATTTCACAAATCGCTGGTGATAGTTATGAAAATTATTCCAAAAAATTAACCCGTTGGCTTCATACTCATGATTCTCCAATTGTAAAAATTGGTAGCACTTGGCGTTTGACTTCTCCATTTGATGCGTGGACAAACGCCTCAATAAATTTGACTCGCAATGATTTTGATTTACTATACAAATCAGCAAAGGATATTCTTTTGGAAATAAATCCAGCTTTTCAGCTTGAACCAGCACAAAGGCACATGGCATCTATTTATGGGAAAAACAGAGCATTTTCAGAATGGATAAGAGAAGGAGTAATTCAATCACTAATACTCACATCAATTTTCGGAGACAAATTAAAATTTGACTTGCCTTTAAAAGCCGAACTATGGGTTGACAAAATTATAGCTGAACTTTTAAGCACAGAAAATCCTGAAATGTGGAAGTCGTTTGAAGGTAAATTGCCTTTAATAGCAGAAGCATCCCCAACAGCATTTTTAGAAGCAGTTGAAAAACTTCTTGGCATTGAGAAGTCGCCAATAGCTTCTTTGTTTGAAGAAGACCCAGGTTTTCTAACTGCACATAGTTATCATACTGGTTTACTTTGGGCATTAGAAAATCTTGCTTGGTTTCCGCAATACTTATCAAGAACATCTTTAATTCTTGCAAGGCTTTCTGCCATAGACCCAGGAGGTAGTTTGTCTAACAGACCGATAAATAGTCTATCGGAAATTTTTAAATCATGGCACTTTCAAACACTTGCATCTTTTGACGAAAGAATGCAAGTCTTAAAATTAATTTCCGAAAGAGAACCAGAAATTGCATGGATGATTCTTATTCGTATGCTTCCAGATACTATGAGCGGAGTGGCTTTCCCTACTCATAAAACTAGATGGAGAATGTTTGAATTGGAAACTGAAAAACCAATTACATGGAATGAGATTTATGATACACATTCGGCAGCAGTAGATATGCTCATTTCGATTTTTGATTTTAGTGAAACTAAACTATCCAAACTTATTGATGATGCAGATAGGTTGTCTTATCAAGATAGGGATAAAGTATTGACTTTTGTTGAAAATGTGTTGCCAAAAGTAAAACACATAGAACATTTAGCATGGCATACTTCCCGTAAAACACTATATGAACATCGTTCACATCCTGACGCTAAATGGGCAATTCCAGAAAGTGAATTAGTGAGATTTGAAAAGCTATATGAGACATTAAAACCAACAGACGAAATTGATAATACTATTTGGATGTTTAATGACCATTGGCCAAATTTCCCTGAAGGTTTCATATACAAAAGTATTTCACATGATGAACAAGAGAAACTTATTCGTGACAAAAGGATTGAAGGTCTAACTGGCATTTATAAAAAATATGGTATAGAGAAAATAATTGAACTCAGTTCTACAGTTAAAGAATCATGGATTTTAGGCGACATCTTGAGCCACATTGTAAACGATGAAGATGAAATAATTAAGTTATGCGAACTTTTAACAATAGAAAACACTGACTTAAGATTTATTCAGAATTTTGTGTTCCGCAAATCTCTCTTGAATGGTCTTGAATGGGTTCTTAGCTTATATGAAAAATTACAAGTTTTAGGTTTAAGCAATATTGCTCTTTCAAAACTTTTACTTCCTTTAAATCAAACAGAACAACTTTGGAATTTTGTTGATAAAACAAACGAAGAAATTATTCGAGAGTATTGGAAAAACATCTACCCAAGATTTTATGGAATAAATACAAACGAAAAAATCTTTGGACTCAAAAAACTTATTGAATATAGCAGATTTCTAAGTGCCGTCCATATTTGTTCTCACTTCGTTGAAGAAATTCCAAGCGAAATAATTGTAGAAATTCTTAAAAGGGCTGGGACAGAAAAATCAGATGAACAAGTCCGTTTGGATGGTTATGAAATCAACCGCCTTTTTGAAACAATTGATAAAAGAAATGATGTTGACCCTAATACTCTAATTCAACTTGAATGGTGGTTTCTTCCTGTGTTAGCTTCATACGGCAATAACCAAAAGCCGAAGCGGCTTCATGACGAACTTTCTCGAAATCCTGTTTTCTTTATGGATGTTTTGAAGTGGATTTACAAGCCAGATGATGAAACCAAAATTGAAGAACAAAAAAATGGTTTGACGGACGAGCAAATGCAAGACAGGGCAAGACAAGCATACGAACTACTTCATTCTTGGAAAAATATTCCCGGAGTTGATGAAACAGGGAAAATAGATTATGATTTTTTAAAAAATTGGGTAAGTAAAGTAAGGGAATTAGCTGCTGAATATGGGCGAGTTGAAGCCGCTGATATTTATATCGGCCAGGTTTTGGCTCAATACCCAGAAGAACTAGACAAAGTGTGGCCACCTGACGAACTTTGTGATTTAATGGAAAACCTAAAGTCAGACAGTGTAAACAGAAATTTTTCTTCTGCTACTTTTAATAAGAGAGGTTCATCGTCAAGAGGACCTTTTGACGGTGGAGATATTGAAAGGGGAAAAGCCGCCTACTTTAAAAAACTTGCAACTGCACACCAAAACAAGTTTCCTTTAGTGACAGGTATATTTGAGAACTTGGCAAAGGGATATGAAGAAGATGCGAAAAGAATGGATGAACATGCAGAACGAACACGACTTGAATACTAAATCAGCCATCGCATTTGGTGGCACATTTGCATTTTTTACAAACGCCAAAGCCAAACAAAAAAATGCAAAAGAGCCACCAAGCCAACGCACAACGACACGACAAACAATGGACAGAAACACAACGACAGAAAGAAGGCCAGCTTGTAACACGGGTTTGGCAAAAGTGGCGGTACAGTGCTCCGCAGACACATTTGTGGTTAATCAAAGTTTGGTTCTCCGCATCAACATTTGTGGTGAAAATCGCCACCTTCGCCAAGCCCGAAAACGTTAATGTGTAAAAAAGAATATTTGTGATAATTATTCGATTATCTTTACATACTGACCTTTAAATGTAAAGAAAAATCAATTTTCTATATGTAAGCTACCCCCTCAATTCGATCCAATTAAAAATAAAATTTTTAACTTGATAATCAATACCCCTTTGTCCGATAATTTTCTTCCTCATCGTCGTTATACATACTGTGGTAACTTTTTAAATACCAATTAGTTTGTACTACAAATACAAATTAATTTGTATTTGTAGTACAAACATGATATATTTGTAAAAAACGGTTATGATAACAGAAGAAATTTTAAGGGAGGTAATTAAAGAAAACGATTTTTCAATATCGAAAAAAGAAACGATAAAAAGAGAAAAAGAATTACCCTTAATAAGTGATAGTGTAATAGTAGTAACAGGTATTAGACGTTGTGGAAAAAGCACAATATTGCAGCAGCTACTAAAAAGGGTAAAGAAAAAAGTATTTCTAAATTTTGAAGATACGCGACTCGAAGGTTTTGAATTAAGTGATTTTCAAAAGCTAGAAAAAATAGCTATTGCTGAAAAAATAAACTGTTATATTTTTGATGAAATACAAAATATTCATCAATGGGAAAAATATGTACGTTCATCTCACGACAAAGGTTTTCAAATTTTTATTACTGGATCCAATGCAGCTATGCTCAGCCGAGAATTAGGTACAAAATTAACAGGCAGGAATATTCAAACGGAACTATTTCCATTTAATTATTTAGAATATTTACGTTTTAAGAAAGAAAAACCAAGCGTCATCAGTTCAAAAAATTATTTAACCAATGGTGGTTTTCCAGAGTATTTAATCTCAACTGATCCCGAATACTTACGAAATTTATTAAGAGACATTGTTATTAGAGATATTGCTGTTCGCAGAAATATTAAAAATGAGCATATTATTTTAAGACTTGCTTTGTACTTAATTAGTAATGTGGGCAAGGAAGTTAGTTATAATAAAATTTCAAAAATAATAGGAATTAAATCTGTACGCACAACTATTAATTATTGTGATTTCTTAAAAGAAAGTTATCTGCTCGATTTTATACCTCGTTTTTCGTATTCAATAAAACAGCAACAAATCAACCCTAAAAAAGTGTATGCTATAGATACTGGAATGGCTCGTGCCAATAGTTTGTCGTTTAGCGAAGATGATGGTAGAATATTGGAAAATGCCGTTTTTATTCGATTAAGGCAACACTCACAGGATATTTTATTTTTTCGAGATGAACAATCAGAATGTGATTTTTTGGTACGAAAAAATGATAAAATAATTTTTGTAGCCCAAGTATGTTGGCATTTAACTGAAAACAACTTAAAAAGAGAATTATTGGGACTGCAAAATGCTATGAGCGTCACAGGAGTTAAAAATGGAATTATTATTACCTTCAATCAAGAAGATACATTTGGTAAAATTAAAGCGATTCCTTTTTGGAAATGGATGCAAAACAACATTTTCTAATAACGATTAGTATTACTTGTTTCAATAGCCTTTTGTCCGATAATTTTCTTCCTCATCGTCGTTATACATACTTAAATAATTAAGGTATCTAAATTCGGCTATTTCATTATTTTCAACAGCATCTTTAACTGCACATTTGGGTTCATTAATGTGTTGGCAATTGCTATATTGGCAATTATCTAAAACGGCACGGATTTCTAAAAAATAGTGCGACAAATCTGCTTTATCAAAATCTATTAAACCAAAAGCTTTTATGCCTGGCGTATCAATAATAAATCCACCAAATGATAGTTCAAACATTTCTGCAAAAGTGGTGGTATGTTTTCCTGCTTTATGGAGTGTAGAAATAGCACTTGTTTTTAGATTTAAGTTAGGTTCTATTATATTTAACAACGTTGTTTTTCCAACTCCCGAATGTCCAGAAATCATAGAAACTTTATCTTTCATAATAGCTGTAAGTAAATTCATGTTCACATTTTTGGTTGCAGAAACTTCCAAACATTGATAGCCAATTTTTTTATATGCTTTTTTCAAAAAAGCTAGTTGTTCATTTTCTTTATCCGAATAAATATCAATTTTATTAAAAACAATAATTGCAGGAATGTGGTATGCTTCGGCGGTTACTAAAAACCGATCGATAAAGGCAGTATATGTTTTGGGTTCAATTAACGTAACCACCAATATCGCCTGATCTATATTTGCCGCAATAATATGAGACCGTTTAGAAAGGTTAATGGACTTGCGAATAATGTAATTTTTACGGTCTTCAATTTTATTAATTACCGCAGTTCCATCCTCTTCTTGTGAAAAAATAACATTGTCGCCAACAGCAATTGGATTGGTAGTTCTAATTCCTTTTAATCGAAATTTTCCTTTAATTCGAGCTTCTATTTGCTCGCCATTTTTTAAACGAACAGAATACCAACTACCTGTAGATTTTATTACGACTCCTTTCACGTTAACTTTAAAAAATCAAAAGTAAAGAAATTATACGTTTCCATTAATATCATTATTTTTGAGGCACTAAATAGTTTGGAGTTCAAGGTTTGATGTATAAGCTAAACTCTAAACTTAAAACTCTAAACTAGAACCATGAGCATTGAAGTAAAAAATGTAACCAAAATTTATGGAAAGCAACAAGCTTTAGCTGACGTTTCTTTTACGATTGAACCTGGTCATATTGTTGGATTTTTAGGTCCAAATGGAGCTGGCAAATCTACTATGATGAAAATTATTTCTTGTTTTATTCCTCAAACTAGTGGTATTGTAAAAGTTTGTGGATACGACGTGGTGGAACAACCTATTGATGTAAAAAAGCAAGTTGGTTATTTGCCCGAACACAATCCATTGTATGTCGATATGTATGTAAAAGAATACTTAGATTTTATTGGTGGAGTTTATAAAATAAAAAACCGAAAAGCTCGCATCAAAGAAATGATAGATATGGTAGGGCTTGGTATAGAACAAAATAAAAAAATAGGAGCACTTTCTAAAGGATATAGACAAAGAGTAGGATTAGCCCAAGCATTGATTCATGACCCAAAAGTGTTAATATTAGACGAGCCTACAACAGGGTTAGACCCCAATCAATTAGAAGAAATTAGAACGTTAATAAAAAACATTGGTAAGGAAAAAACAATTTTGCTTTCTACCCACATCATGCAGGAAGTTGAGGCAATTTGTGATAAAACAATAATCATTAATAAAGGAATTATTGTTGCCGATGATAAAACACAAGATTTACAAAACCAAATAAGTAATCATTTAGTGTTGTTAGTTGAGTTTGATAAAGTAATCGACATCAAATTACTTCAAAAAATTGCGGGAGTAAATCGGGTAAAGCACGCTCAAAACAAAATGTGGTTGTTCGAAATAAAAGAAGATAATGTAAGAAATAATATTTTCCAATTTGCAGTTCAACATAACATGGTGGTGTTAACGATGCAGAAAGAAAGTCAGAGCTTAGAAACTGTATTTAAAAAATTAACTATAGGGGAGCTCTAAAAATTGAGTTTTTTGATTACACACCCCTTGCCCCTCTTGATAGAGGGGATGTGAAATGTTAATTTTTAGAACTCCCCTGTATAAATAGGTTTACAATTTTTTTTAGTTCTATTGTTTGAACTAAAAAAAAAAATTACTTTTGGCTCAACAAAAATGTGGAATGATTTGTTTGATTGCAACCACACTTTAGTAATAAAGTAAAAAGTGCTAAAAATTATCTCTCTATCACACCACAAATTTATTTTTAATATAAAAACTTAAATATATGTCATACTTATTTACCTCCGAATCTGTATCAGAAGGTCATCCAGATAAAGTTGCTGACCAGATTTCTGATGCTTTAATTGATAATTTTTTAGCTTTTGATGCAGAATCAAAACTAGCTTGTGAAACTTTAGTTACCACAGGACAGGTGATTCTTGCAGGAGAAGTAAAGTCTAAAACGTACATTGATGTACAAAAAATTGCTCGTGATACTATTAATAAAATTGGTTACACCAAAAGCGAGTATATGTTTGATGGAAATTCGTGTGGAGTATTTTCTTCCATTCACGAACAATCTCCTGATATTAACCAAGGTGTGGTAAGAAAGAAAAAGGAAGACCAAGGTGCTGGCGACCAAGGAATGATGTTTGGTTATGCCACAAACGAGACAGATAATTTTATGCCTATGTCATTAGAACTTTCTCATCTTTTGCTAAAAGAATTGGCAGCCACCAGAAGAGAAGGAAAAAAAATGAAATACTTACGCCCAGATTCTAAATCGCAAGTAACCATTGAGTATGGTGATGACAACAAACCAAAGCGTATTGAAACCATTGTTATTTCTACTCAACACGATGATTTTGATGCTGAAGCCAAAATGTTAAAACAAATAAAAGAAGATGTTATTTCTATTTTAATTCCTAGAGTTAAAAAATTATTACCAAAACACATCCAAGCTTTATTTAACGATAAAATTATTTATCACGTAAATCCAACTGGCAAGTTTGTAATTGGTGGTCCACATGGTGATACTGGGTTAACAGGAAGAAAAATTATTGTAGATACTTATGGTGGCAAAGGAGCTCATGGTGGAGGGGCATTTTCTGGAAAAGACCCTAGTAAAGTTGATCGCTCTGCTGCTTATGCTACTCGTCACATTGCAAAAAACTTAGTTGCAGCAGGATTGTGTGATGAAGTTTTGGTTCAAGTTGCCTATGCAATTGGAGTAGCAAAACCTGTCGGAATTTTTGTAGATACCTACAGAACTGCCCATGTTAAATTAACTGATGGACAAATCGCTAAAAAGGTAGAACAACTTTTCGACATGCGTCCTTATGCAATTGAAACTCGTTTTAAATTGAGAACACCTATTTATTCGGAAACTGCTGCTTACGGTCACATGGGTAGAAAAACAGAAGTAGTAGAAAAACAATTTGTTGATGGTTCTGGAAAAGTAATAAAGGTAAAAGTAAAATTGTTTCCATGGGAAGAATTAGACTACGTTGCAAAAGTGAAAAAAGCTTTTGGGTTGAAGTAAGCTCGAAGTCAGAAGTATGAAGTCAGAAGTGGTATATTCTTCCAACCTCCAACTTCAAACATTGAACCTCAAACCTGAAAAATTTAACCGTTTAATAAGCTATACAAAAAAAAATATCAGGAGTACTAGTGATGAATTGATTTTTTTGTAATTTGGCGACTTGTTTGAATAAGAGGTTATACCAATAATAGATGATTTATTACTAAAAATTAAATCTAAGCACCTTTTATCAAATAGAAAATTAATAAAATAATAAAATAAATATATAAACAGTTAGACAATAAACTACAAACTATGAAAAAGTTATTTGCATTATTAACAATTATCGGCTTTTTAAGCCTTGGCATGTTAAACACTTCGGCTTACGCTCAAACTGAGCCAACAGCTGAACAACCAGCAGTAGAAACTCCAGCTCCAGCAGCACCTGCAGGGGTAGCAGCTCCTAATGAGGAAGTAGCTCCTGCTGAAGAAATGTCTTTTACTCAGGTAATTAAACAAAAGTTTATTGAAGGTGGTCCTGCATTTATGGGTATTACCTTAATATGTTTAATATTAGGTTTGGCTATTGTTATTGAGCGAATTATTTACTTAAACATGGCAACTACAAATACTGATAAACTACTAAAAAACATTGAAAGTGCATTAAATAGTGGTGGTGTTGAAGCTGCAAAAACAGTTTGTAGAGATACCAAAGGACCTGTTGCAAGTATTTTTTATCAAGGGTTAGACAGAAGTCATGAAGGTGTTGATATGGTTGAAAAATCTGTAGTTTCTTATGGTAGTGTTCAAATGGGATTATTAGAAAAAGGTATGTCATGGATTGCACTTTTTATAGCACTTGGACCAATGTTAGGTTTCTTAGGTACTGTAATTGGTATGATTCAAGCATTCGATGCAATTGCTGCTGCTGGAGATATTTCTCCAACAGTTGTTGCTGATGGTATTAAAGTAGCTTTATTAACAACTGTACTTGGTTTGATTGTAGCAATGGTTTTACAACTGTTTTACAACTACTTAATTGCAAAAGTTGATGGTATAGTAAATGACATGGAAAATGCTTCTATTTCGTTAATTGACTTGTTAGTAAAACATGAGTTATCTAAAAAATAATAGTTATGAATAATAAATTATATAGAATCATACTAACAAGTCTTTTAGGATTATCTGCATTGATAAGTGCCCTTTTCTTTGTAGATGTAGTTTCTGAAGGATTACTAATATTTTTGTGCTATGTATTGTTTGCAATAGCATCTGTTGCAGCAATTGTATTCCCAATTATTATAATGATTCAAAACCCTAAAGGTGCAAAAAATGCTTTAATTGGTGTAATTGTAATGGCGCTTGTTTTCGGAATAGGATATGCATTATCAACTGGCAAGGAGTTTTATACTGTAAATGGTATCCTATTAGCAAACGCTACAGAATCTAGATGGTCTGAGGCTGGTTTAATTGCGTTTTATATCATGGGGGGGTGTTCCATAATAACAGTTATTTATGCTGAAGTATCAAAAATGTTTAAATAATTTATAAAAATGTCTAGAGAACTAACCGAAATTAATGCAGGATCGATGGCGGATATCGCTTTCTTGCTGTTGATTTTTTTCTTGGTTACTACTACCATGGATACTGATGCAGGATTAATTAGAAGACTTCCACCTCCACCTGATAAAGAAGCAGCTCCACCCGACAAAATCAATCAACGAAATATTTTTGAGATTTTGGTAAATGCCAATGATCAATTATTAGTAGAAGGGGAATACATTCAAGTTACTGAATTAAGAGCTAAAGCTAGAGAATTTATCAAAAGTAGCCCTAGCTTTCCTAATGTTACTGACGAAAGCAACTCTAGCAACCCTAATCTACCAGAATTTAGAATAGAAGAAATTCCTGCTTTAGGAAAAATGTTGGTTTCCAAACAAATTATTTCTTTACAAAATGATAATGGTACTTCTTACGAAATGTACATTAAAGTTCAGAATGAGTTAGTAGCAGCCTATAACGAAGTAAGGGATGAATTTTCCATGGATAAATTTGGAAAATCTTATTCCGAGTTGGTTCAGCAATCTAAATCTTCAGAATTTACTAATGAAAAATTGGACGCTGTAAAAGCAGTGTTTCCGCAACGAATTTCGGAAGCTGAGCCTAAAAAGATAGGAGGGACTAATTAATGTCAAAATTTAGAAAAGACGGTAAAAAAAGTTTGCCTGCAATTTCAACAGCATCTTTACCAGACATTGTGTTTATGTTGCTGTTTTTCTTTATGGTTACAACAACCATGAGAAATAACTCATTAAAAGTTATCAATGTTACTCCAAAAGCTACAGAAATAGAAAAACTAGAGAAAAAATCTTTGGTAAGCTACATTTATATTGGCAAACCAATTAAAGCATTACAAGGTGCTTTTGGTACTGCTCCTAGAATTCAGTTAAATGATGCTTTTAAAACCAAAGAAGATATTTTTCAATTTGTAGAAATGGAAAAAGATAAAAGAGATGAAGTGGAAAGAAATTTAGTTACTTGGTCATTAAAAGTAGATCAAAAAACTAAAATGGGTATTGTTACGGAGGTTAAACAAGAACTTAGAAAAGCGAATGCTTTAAAAATTAACTACTCTACTAAAAAAACAGATAAAATAGTAAACTAACAACTTTTACTTTTTAATAATATATAAATCCCATTCGCCAATAACGAATGGGATTTTTAGTTTAAATCTATTTTTCGCCCAATAAACACGAATATCAACCATTTATCAAATATTAAGAAGATATCCAATTAATTTTTATATTTTTAATCCTCTAACTTCAAAATAAATACTCATGATAAAAATTAAAACGTTGTTAATTGCATTTCTATTCACAGGAGGTGGTCTATTCGCTCAACAAAATCAGTTAACCGATTTTATTCAATCAAAAAAAGGAAAGAACTTTCTTACTTATAAAACAGACCGTCCAATTACTGTAGATAACCTTTTAAAGCTATATAAACCTGATTTAGGTTTATCATCTAATGATGAATTAAAAATATTAAAAAAAGAGAATGATCAATTCGGATTTACTCATTATCGATTTCAACAATATTATAATGGTGTTGAAGTTTTTGGTTCTCAATATTTAGTACATGAAAAAAATCAACAAGTAATTTCTTCTAACGGAAAGTTAGTGAGCGGAATTGCTGCTAATAATTCGGTTGTTTTATCTACCAAAGATGCGATTGAAAATGCAATTGCTCATGTAAATGCAAAAAAATACAAATGGGAAAATCCTCAAGATGAACAACTTCTCAAACAAATTAAAAAAGATGTGAATGCCACTTATTATCCAAAAGCAGAATTAGTTTATTTTGATAAATATTTTACACAAATAGGAAGCAATTATCAATTAGCGTTTAAAGTAGAAGTATATGCTGAAAACCCAGTAACAAAACAAGATGTTTTTGTAGATGCTTTAACCGGTGAAATTATCCATGCTTATAATAAAATTCACACCGCTGAAGTTACAGGAACAGCTGTCACAAAATATACTGGAACACAATCCATTCAAACAGATTCGATAGCACCAACTTCTTTTCGTTTAAGAGAATATGCCAGAGGAGGAGGAATTGAAACCTACAACATGTTGCAAGGAACCGATTATGGTTTGGCAGTCGATTTTACTGATGCTGATAATGTTTGGAACAATATTAATGCTCAACAAGATGAGGCAGCAACAGATGCTCATTGGGCTTCAGAAATGACTTATGATTATTATTTAATCAAACATGGTAGAAATAGTTATGATAATTTAGGCTCCATTTTATCAGCGTACGTACATTATGATGCCAACTATGCCAATGCTTTTTGGGATGGGTTAAGAATGACTTATGGCGATGGTGATGGCACAACTTATACCGCTTTAACTTCATTGGACGTTGGTGGACATGAAATTACCCATGGAGTTACAGAATATACCGCTAATTTGGTTTACCAATATGAGTCTGGTGCATTAAACGAATCTTTTAGCGATGTTTTTGGTGCAGCTATTGAATTTTATGCCGATTCAGCTAACGGAGATTGGTTAGTTGGTGAAGATTTTGATGTTAACGGAACTGGATTCCGCTCCATGTCTGACCCCAATTCAGCAGGCGACCCAGATACTTATTTAGGGGTAAATTGGGAATTTACAGCCATAGATAATGGTGGAGTTCATACCAATAGTGGAGTTCAAAATTATTGGTTTTATTTACTTTCTGATGGAGGAAGCGGCACCAATGATAATGGAGATGCTTATGCAGTCGCAGGTTTAGGATTAGATACTGCCGCTGCAATTGCTTATCGAAATTTGTCTGTTTATTTAACACAAACATCAGAATATGCAGATGCTCGGGCAGGCTCATTGCAAGCCGCAGAAGATTTATATGGAGTATGTTCTAATGCAGTTATAGAAACATCAAAAGCATGGGCTGCAGTTGGTGTTGGCTTTGCAATTGAAGACAATGACCTTGCTATACTTTCTGTTGAATCTCCAGCTACAGGTTGTGGATTAACGAATACAGAAACAGTAACAATAAAAATAAGGAACAATGGATGTCTGATTAATTTATTGCCTGGAGATACTATTCCAGTTTCTTTTCAAGTTGATGGAGGGACAGTTATTAACGAATTAATAACCTTAGCAAGTCAATTTAATGGAGGCGACACCATTAGTTATACTTTTACAGCTAGTGCTGACTTATCAACTATTGGATTTCACGATGTGAGTGTTTGGGTTAATTATAATTTTGATAACCAACATTTAAATGACAGCATCATCAACTTACAAATAGAAAACAAAATACAACAAAATGTTGATGTTGCTTTAGTAAACATCATATATCCAGTTTCTGGATGTCATCTTTCAGGTACTGAAAATGTTCAAGTTGAAATTCAATTTTTAGGATGTGATTCATTGGCTGCTGGAACCAATATTGATGTTGCTTATCAATTAGATGGAGGAGCCATAGTTAGTGAAACTTTTAGTTTAGGAAGCACATTATATGCTGAAGACACAACATCTTATACATTTACCAACACCGTAAATCTTACTACTAACGGAATACATGTGTTGGATGCCTGGACAGCTTTTTTAATTGACAATATGAATGGAAACGATACACTTAATGGTCATAGCATTAAACACCCATATCCTTTGTTTCATAACAATAAAGTTACTTTCGAAAACAACACTGCCGTGCTAGACACTATGATTATCACTGATAATGTTGAATCTGAAGCAGCTGTTTCCAACGCTTCTGCAGCCACTGGAAATTATGCCTTGCGAATGACTGGTGGAGACCCTATTAATTCAGGAATTATTCCTGATTCCGATACCACTAATTTCTGGACTAAAAACTTAGAGTTCGCCGCTTTTGCTAAATTTTGTGTGGATGCTACTGGGTGGTCAGCTGCAACATTATATTTTGATTTAAGACAAACCTCATCAAAAATATATGCTTTACAATTTGGGCAACCTGTTCCAGAAGCAAGTAGCTTACGAATTGTAGCTGATGGAAGCCAGATAGGAAGTACTTATAATCCAATTACTGAAATTGGCGACCCTTTTGTTAATCAAGTCGTTAACTTAAATGCTTATGCAGGCACACAGTTTGAAGTGGTTTTTGAGACCAGAATGGGCTTTAGTGAAGCCGCTGATCCTTTAAGTGGGTTCCCTTTTAACAGTGAAGGTGATAATGCTTATATTGATAATATTCTATTTTCTCAATATCCTGTTAGTGTTGAAGAACATCATCAAATTGAAAACTTAGGCGTATTTCCTAATCCAACTAATGGAGTTTTTTCTGTTCAATTTACTTCCAATACTAATCAAAATGTTCGTCTCGAAATTTATAATATATTAGGTAGTTCAATTACGTCTGAAAATAAAGAAGTAGTTACAGGCTTAAATCAAATTGATGTCACTATTTCTAGTCAAGCCAAAGGCATTTATTTATTAAAATTAATTGCAGGAGAAAGTACTTATGTAACAAGAATAGTAAAAAATTGAGCTATTTAATTTCAACTATTTTTTATACTAACACGTAAGCGTTTGACATAGATAATGAACATATAGTTGATAATTATTAATAAAATAGTAGTTAGAACGCGTAAGATTTAGAAAAATTTAGATTTTGTGTCACCTATTTAAAGTTAACATTTGTAGTATAAATTATTAACTAAAAATCAATAGTATGAAAAATCTAAACAAATTGATACTGATAGTGCTAATTAGTATTGTCGGAATAAGTATTGCAAACGCACAGTGTACCTCTTCATTTAACTTTGTAGATAATGGAAGTGGAAATTACACCTTTACCTCAACCTCTACAGGAGGGTTAAATTTTTACTGGTCTGTAGATAATCAATATGCAGGAACAGGAACTTCTTTATCAAATACGTTTGTTAATGGAACTTATGTCGTTTGCTTAGCAATTGAAGACTCTATGGTAGGATGCTTTGATAACTCTTGCCAAACCATAACAGTAACATCAGGAATTCCATGTAACATTGTTGCAGGTTTTACAGCTGTTGATAATGGATTAGGAAATTATACATTCACCAATACTTCTACAGGAAACGGAACAATGTATTATTGGGATTTTGGTGATGGAAATACGTCCACAGCAGTAAATCCTAATTATACTTATTCTAACAATGGTGGTTATACTGTTTGTTTAACCACAAGTGATGGCGGCCCAGTCTTTGGTTGCTCTGATGTATTTTGCGATAGTATTACTGTTACCAGTGCTCTTAATATTCCATGTAATTTGGTAGCTGGTTTTACAGCTGTCGATAATGGAAATGGGAATTTCACATTCACCAATACTTCAACAGGTGGTGGTTTTATGTACTGGAATTTTGGCGATGGGAATACTTCCACAGCAGTAAATCCATCACACACGTTTGTGGCTAATGGAACATTTGTTGTTGAATTGATTACTTATGATAGTATTTGTAGTGATTATTATTTAATGACAGTAACTGTTGGTAATGTTCAATCGCCTGTTGCATGTAATGCTGCTTTTGTAATTTATCTAGATTCTTTAACCAATAATGTTATTGTAATAAATAGTTCAACAGGTAATAATTTATCTTATTTCTGGGATTTTGGCGACGGAAATACTTCTACTCTTCAATATCCAAACTACACATATAGCACTGCTGGACCTTTCCAATTATGCTTAACGGTTGCTGACAGTGGATTTTTTATGTGTACCAGCACTTATTGTGATTCTATCAATTCAGGTGGTATTATTTTGAAACAAAGTGGTTTCACCATTAATGTAATTCCAGTAACAGCAGTAGGAATAGAAAATGAGATTGAGTTGATTTCTGGTTTTGAAATCTATCCAAACCCTGTAAAAAATAATTTATCCATCACTTTAAACTTAACAGAACAAGCAAATGTTGAAGTGTTTGTAACTGATTTATTGGGAAAACAAATTAGCGTAATTACTAATGAAATTATGCCTGCTGGAAACAACAAGTTACAGTGGACTCCTGCTAACATTTCGAATGGAATTTATTTATTAAATATTAAAACTAATAACTCTTTACAGGTAAAAAAGTTAGTTTTAAATAGATAATTTTTAAAAGATTGAAGTCAGAAGACCGAAGTCAGAAGTAATTTAAACTTCCAGCTTCGGTCTTCCAACTACAATCTTCCGACTTCAATCTTCCAGTTCCTCACAACTTACTTTTTAGCCATTCGTTATAATCAACAATATCGTTTTCGGACGATTCGGAGGAGGTTGGAAGTTGAATAAATTCGTTTACTTTTTGTTGCAATTCTTTTTTGGTAAGCACTTCCATTTTAGCAACGAGTTTGATAAAAGTTTTTTCTCTTTCATAAACTTCTTTTTCTAGTATCTCTTTAAATTCTTTTCGAATCAAGTTCAACTGGTAATCAAATAAATCGATATCCCCAAATTCATAAAAGGTTAGTAATTCAACAATATTTACTTTAAACCGAAACACCACATCCATGTCTTTAAAATTATCAGAAATTTTAAGAGTTGCTAAATTTTTTCTGGCATTTTTAAAGTCTTTCGTATCAAAATAAAGTACTGCTAAGTTGAGGTAAACAAAAATGGTGTAAAAAGGCAATTGTTGTATTTCTTTTTTTGTTTTTGCTTCTAATAAAACTTCAATCGCTTTTGTTTTATCAGAAACCTGATAGTTAATTACCAGTGAATTATAATAATAAAATAAATATTTATCAAACAATAAATTTTCGTACTCCCCCATGGTGTCATAAAGGGTTTTGGTAACTTCAAGCGATTCATCAATCTTATTGTTTTTGAATAACGAATTAATCAAATAAGTTAGTAGTTGAAGTTTGGTGTCGTGGTTGGCTTTATTAAACAAATCGCGTTTTAGAAAATCAGAATACGTGAGTTTTAAATAAGCCTCTAAGGAAACAAAATCTCGTTGTTGAAGTAATATTCTACTAATAGAATGATAAATTTTGAACTGTAAGGTTGGGCTTTTTTTAACATCTTCGTTATCTATAAAATCAGCAACTGTGTTTTTTAATACTTCGGTAAACTGATAGTTTTGCGTTGAATAGTTTTGCGAAATTTTAATTCGATGAACTAATGCTGCCAATAAATCATCTATTTCTTGTAAAACATGAAGGGTTTTATGGTTTTGCCTACGTTTTTCAATGTAGTTAATTGGATTAAATTCTACGCTTTCATGAGAAAGCTTAATGAGGTCGCTATAGATTAAATCCAATAAATCGAAAAACTCATTTTTAATTGCTTTTTGCTCTGCCTGGGTTAAGTATCCATAAGCTATTTTAAAATCCGCTTTCGTATTAAAAATTTTTGCTAAACTAATCAGATTAAGAACAACAGTATATTCGTTCTTATCGTAATTCAACAACGACAAACTTTTATTAATATCATTTAACAATCGATTCTTCAATCGGTAAAATGAATTTTTATCTATGGTATTGTGATAAAGTTTGTTGATTAGTTGATTTTCATCTATGCTGCCTAAATTTTTCCGAACATAATCAAACAAAGCAATATCTTTTCTAGCATCATGTGCATTAGTTCTACTCAAAAATATCTTCAAGTTTCTGCTTTCTTCCTTATTTAATAATTCGATAATGTCGTAGAGTTTAACCATTTTTGAACACGTAAGATTAAAACAAATTTAATTATTATATCCGAAGTAAAAAATATAATTTAGTTGAGAATAAAAAAGATAGTTTATGAAAAAGTTTATCCACTCTATTATTTTATGCTTATTTCTAGTTTTTGGTTTAACAGCAAAAAGCCAAAATTTAGGTATCGATACTTCTCTGGGACCTGTTTTTAATTTCTACCCTGATTCTATTAATTTAAATGATAGCTTTACTCATACAATTATTGTAAAAAACAAAAGTGCTGTTTCGCTAACAGGAACGATATATCTTGTTGCCGCTGTGGATACTTCTGGGTTTTTCATCAACTCTATCGATACTGTTGGCACAGTAAGTGTTACTAATTTTGGATTAAACGATACCGTTGGAATAACCTATACTGAAAATTATACTTTTCTTAATGGCTATAAAATAGGAGGCAATATTGTTGTTGTTTGGCCGATAGCCGATTTTGGTTCTACTGCTGACACTTTGTTTAAAAATATTTTTATAAATTATCCTCTTTCTATTGTTAACGCTATAGAATCAAAACTTCCATTATTTTATCCTAATCCTTCCAAAGATTACCTCTTTTTTAATCTTAACCATCAAGAATCCGTTATTAAACGAGTAAGAATAGTTGATGTAAATGGAAGATTAATTTATAGTG
Source organism: uncultured Vicingus sp. (assembly GCA_964360245.1). Lineage (GTDB taxonomy): Bacteria > Bacteroidota > Bacteroidia > Flavobacteriales_E > Vicingaceae. Next base: position 4,891 of record CAYHWX010000005.1, on the reverse strand, counting down.
AAAAATATCACTCAAAAATTGATGTTTCTCATCTTTCAAAAGGAATTTACTTTCTAAAGTTAGAAACGAAAGACGAAGAAGAACTACATTATAAGTTTATAAAAGAATAACACATTTTTTAAAAGCAGGAAATTCCTGCTTTTAATTTTCCTACTTTAGTCCTATTAAATTAATATGACTAAAAAGAAAAATAAAAAGCAACGAAAATCAGGTTCCTTTAAGAACGAGTTGCTGCAAAACATTATTACTGTTTTTGATAAAAACCCCACCACCACTTTTAACTACAAACAGTTGAGTAATGCTTTTGGATTGAAAGATATTTCTAACAAAAAATTAATTGGATTTATTTTAGATGAACTAGTTCATCAAGGCAAGTTGTATGAGGTACAACGAGGAAAATATAAACTGAAATCTGCTGCTTCTTTTATCGAAGGGCGGGTTGACATGACTGCTCGTGGTGCGGCTTACATTAAAGTGGAAGATTCCAAATCGGACATTTACATCAATGCTAAAAATACTGGAACTGCCTTGCATGGCGATTTAGTGAAAGTAAATATCTTTTCTGGAAAATTGAGCGACAAACTGGAGGGCGAAATAGTTGAGGTAATTGAACGGGTTAAAACCGAGTTTGTTGGTATAATTCAAAAATCAAAAGCATTTTCATTTTTGGTGCCTGATGACACTAAAATGTCGGTAGATATTTTTATCGCCAACGAAAACTTAAAAGGAGCAAATGATGGCGACAAAGCCATTGCAAAAATTACAGATTGGCCAAAAGATAGAAAAAATCCTTTTGGAAAAATTATTGAGATTTTAGGAAGACCTGGTGAAAACGAAACGGAGATGCACGCCATTCTTGCAGAGTTTGGTTTACCTTATCAGTTTCCAAGAACAGTAGAAAAAGAAGCCAACAAATTGGATGTTACTATTTCTTTGGAAGAAATAAAAAAACGAAAAGATTTTAGAGCTACTACCACTTTTACCATCGACCCAAAAGATGCTAAAGATTTTGACGATGCTTTGTCACTCAAAAAATTACCCAATGGAAATTGGGAAGTGGGAGTTCATATTGCCGATGTTTCTCATTACATTAAAGAAAATACATTATTGGAAGCCGAAGCTTACAACAGAGCAACCTCCATTTATTTGGTGGACCGAGTAGTTCCCATGCTTCCCGAAATATTGTCTAACCAAGCTTGCTCTTTACGACCGCAAGAAACTAAGTTGTGTTTTTCGGCAGTTTTTGAATTGGACGACCATGCTAACTTAATCAACGAATGGTTTGGAAGAACTGTTATTTTCTCAGATAGAAGATTTAGTTACGAAGAAGCTCAAGAAAGAATTGAGACCCAACAAGGAGATTTAGTGGATGAAATTTTAACGTTAGATAGATTAGCAAAACAACTACGCGAAAAAAGATTTAAAAAAGGGTCTATCGCATTTGATAAAATTGAAGTAAAATTTGATTTGGATGAACATGGAAAACCTTTAGGGGTTTATTTTAAAGAAAGCAAAGACTCCAATAAATTAATTGAAGAGTTTATGTTACTGGCAAACAAAAGAGTGGCAGAATTTATTGGAAACCCAAAAAATTTACAACCAAAAACATTTGTTTACCGAATTCATGATGAACCTAACCAAGAAAAGTTAGTGCAACTCTCTAATTTTGTGAAAAAACTAGGTTACGAATTAAAAACCAACGACAAAGAAATTGCCAATTCTATCAATCATTTATTATCGGATGTAAAGGGAACCAACGAAGAAAACATGATTGAGCAATTAACCATTAGAACGATGGCAAAAGCATCTTATTCTACCAAAAATATTGGTCATTATGGATTAGCCTTCCCTTTTTATTCCCATTTTACTTCGCCCATTAGAAGATATCCTGATGTGATGGTTCATCGATTGTTACAGCGTTATTTAGATGGAGGAAACTCAGCCAATGCCAGTGAAATTGAAGAGAAATGTAAACATTCTTCCAAAATGGAATTATTGGCAAGCGAAGCCGAACGAAAATCTATCAAATACAAACAAGTACAGTTTTTAGAAGATAAAATAGGAGAAGGCGTAATAACAGGTGTTAGTGAATGGGGATTGTATGTAGAAATTGTAGAAAATAAGTGTGAAGGTATGGTTCGCTTACAAGATATTCCGGGCGATTATTATATTTTTGATCAAGAAAATTATTGTGCTCGTGGTAAAAAAACAGGACAACTCTATAAAATGGGAGAGGAAGTTCGCATTGTGGTAAAACGTGCCGATTTAATAAAAAAACAATTGGATTTTGAGTTGGTTTAATATTCTTAAGTTGATTTGTTCAATTTGATAAAAAAAGAAGTCTGATGCTTATTAGACCTATTTACCCAAATTGATTTTATAGTTTTAATTCTGTCAGACTTATATGTCTCGTTCTGAAATAGGTTTACACAAAACAACGTGTAAATATGAAAAAACAGTATTGCAATAAAAATCTACGAACAGATTAAACCATTATTCGATTTGCCCATCTAATAAATAAAATTAAACTTTACACTATGGAGAAAAAAATATTTATTATTTGTATCGTTCTTAACAACTCTATTGCTAGTATTTTTGCACAATTACCACCTGCAGCACAAGCATTATATGATTCAGCTTATGCCCAAGACCCAGTAATTGTGAATTTTGCCTTATCAAATGGGGCACAAATACTTGCTACTCCTGATGGAAATTCATTTTATATACAATGGTTCCCACCAGCTTCAGTTCCAAACGCAACGCCCCTTATTGCAACATTACACGGTTCGGAGTGTAATGCTTTTATGGAGTTTAAAAGCTGGCATCAACAAGCACTGCAGCATGGCTGCGGAATAATTGCTCTTCAATGGTATCGATATCTCCCCAACCCACCCTACGATTATTTCCCTGATGACACCCTTTATAGTTATTTTGATTCCGCATTAACCAATATTAATTACCCTTTTGGCAAAGTGCTACTGCATGGCTTTAGCCGTGGTTCAGCCCGTTCGTATGCGATTATATTTAAGGATATTCAAAGTGGTAATAATTATTTCTGCACTACTATATCTAATGCTGGCGGTGCAGACGCCAACTATCCTTTGTATGACTCCATCAATTCAGGTGTATTTGGACCTAATGTTTTTGCAGGCAAACATTGGAATTTATTTTGTGGCGGACAAGATACAATTGTGGGATGTGTTAAAATGACAGACACACAAACATGGCTGCAAGGACAAGGAGCTACTGTTGATATATTTATACAAGACCCTGCTTTAGACCATGATGGTTTTCAACTGCAATCAAGTTTTGCTTATAAAGATTCTATTCTGGATAATTATCTCTTGTGCTATAACGGAACATTGTCGGTGGGAGAAGAACTAAATAAAATCGACATTCTTGCTGTTCCAAATCCGTTTTATTCGCAAACAATTTTGCAGACCAACAATTTTTTTAAAGACGCTACGCTCACGGTTTATAATTCTTTTGGACAGACGGTAAAGCAAATAAATAATCTTTCTGGGCAGGCAATCATTTTTCACCGAGACAACTTGCCAAGCGGACTGTACTTTTTTTGCTTAACACAAGAGAATAAAATAATCACGGTAGGAAAATTGGTAATCACAGACAACTGAAACACTATCCTGAGTACTCGGGATGAAAAAAAATGTTTTTTTAAATTGTAGTAAAATGTGTTGAGTTAGTATAGTCACCTTTTCATTTACCTGATTACTGTTACTTTTCCAATGTATTTGTGCTCCTCTTCCAACACATCTTCGGTAAAAATTCGATAAACATATACTCCCAACGGAACTGGTTTTCCTTTAAAAGTTCCATCCCAACCTTCCATTAAATTGGTAGATTCAAATAATTGATTTCCCCAGCGATCAAAAATTAACATTTTAAAGTTTACGATACCCGTTCCTTTAGGAAAAAACAGATTGTTGTTAGAATCCCCATCAGGAGTAAAAGCATTTGGAATAAACAAAGAATATTCGGCTTTAATTTTAATCGTTTTTTGTATGGTGTCTTTACATCCAAAATTTGAAATCACGATTTGAGTAACCAAAAAATATCCAGTATCCAAATAAGTATATATAGGATTGTTTTGAGTGCTACTTCCAATACCATCGCCAAAATTCCAGTCATAATTAGTTGCTCCAAAAGATTGGTCGATAAACAAAATGTTGGGTTCATAAATACTTGTTTCATTAGGACTTGGCGTAAAATCGGCAATTGGATTTGGGTAAATAGAAACAGGAAAAGCGAGTGTATCAGAACTAGTACAATTATCAGAAGTAGTTAATGTTAATCCTACAAAATAGTTTCCAGCTGTATTGTATAGATGAGATGGGTTAGGTAAAAACGAGTTATTTCCATCCCCAAAATCCCATTGATAAGAGGTAATGAATCCACTACTTAAGATGGAGGTATCGTTAAACTGAATAAAATCTCCTACACAACCACTTGCCAATGTAGGCCAAAAATCAAAACTAGGAACTGGTAAAACACTAATTTGCTGAACAGCAGTATCAACGCACCCAAAGTTAGAAGATACAATCAATTGGACATTAAAAGTTTGAGCATTAATCGAATATATATTTGTTGGATTTTGTTGGGTAGAGGCATTTCCATCTCCAAATTCCCAATCCCAAGCAATAATTGTTCCATTGGCAATTGTTGAAAGGTCGGTAAAATTCATTGTATCATTTACACAAACAATAGTACTACTAAAAACTGCAGTTGGCAATTCATAAATTTTTATTACCTCTATCAATGTGGAAGTGCATCCAGAATCGGTAGTTACTGTTAGTGTTACATTATAAGAGCCTGTTGCCAAATGTGTGGATGTGGGATTTTGGTGATGGGAATACTTCTGCACAACAAAATC
>CAYHWX010000004.1:37237-61563 GCA_964360245.1 uncultured Vicingus sp. | reverse complement strand
CTGCTGATACATGCAAAGTTGTTCTTCATACGCTTCTTTGCGAACTGGTAGATTCTTGTTGGCGCGTTCAAAACGAACCATTCGTTTATCATAAATAACTATTGCAGCATTGTAAGCACTTTCCTGACGGGCACGAATTTTCTTTTTTCCCAAATAATACCATTTAATGGGTCTGATGTAAGATTCAATATTTGGTTCGTTAGGTTCTTTTTTGAAGTTTGGTTTTTTTGGAGCCAAAGGTTTTTTTGGACCATTGTATTTAAACTTTGGAAATACAACGCCAGTTTCTTTCATTACTGGAAAATCCTTTGGTGCTAAAAAAAGTTTGGGTGAAATGCGTTGATTTCGAGCTACCCAAGTATCTCCTTTATCAGAAGCAAACAATTCCATCCCTTCTTTTCTGTTGTCGGTTGGGACTGAAATAACCATCGGATTGTCTTTCCTTGCAACTACTGGTTTTCCAGTTACTGTATTGGCTTCCAGCTTCAACATTCCTCCAGTTTCTAATAAATCATTAGTTGTTTTGGTAATTAAACCTGAAGCAATAAAATCCTGAAAATCCAACGCTTCGGTTAGCTCAAATTTTATAATTTCTTTTACTGGTGTGCCATCGACATAAGTAAAGGTGTTGGGTTGAATTAGCACTTTTATTCCATTTTTTCCTTTAACAATGTTCTCCTTAGTAGGATTAATCACAAAAGTATTTTTATTGTCGGTTTGAAGTGCTTCTTCTAGTTCGCTCAAATTATCAAAACGGTAGGTTGTTAATTTTACTTCTACCCTTCTGTTTACTTCTCTGTTTTTATCGGTGCTGTTGGGTTTTTCAGGAACTAACTCTCCGAAAAAATCTAATGTGATGAGTTCTTTTGGTACTCCTAAGTTAATTAAATAGTCTTTTACCGCATTGGCTCGATTGCGAGATAATTCATTGTTGTAAGAAATGTTTCCTATGTTATCGGTATGTCCTTTTATGGTAATTTGGTACTCCAAATCGGTGCGATTGTTTTTAATGAATTTTTGAAGCGAAAGCGTTTCTTGTTCTTTTAGGATAAATTTATCAGTATCGAAATGAACGCTTGTTGTTTCAGTAATCGTTTTTGCCTGAGTACTGAGCACCAAACAAAAAATGAATACAAGGTTTATTAGTTTTTTCATGATGTGAGTTATTAGTTAAACAATAGGTTGGTTGAGTGTTTTATTAAGAATCTCAAGGAATTTCATCTTGTAGAGCGGCTCTTTTTTTATGAGTTGAAAAATGAGTTGAAAAATTCAAAAACATACACGACAGAATTATTAATGGCTTCATAGAAATAAAGATGTTAAATATGGTGTGAATTAATTAATTAACGATGTTTTATTTTGAATATTGCTTGTTTTTCAGTTTTTTATAAAAAACAAGAATAGCACGAATTGAAAATTAGTGAAGCAGAAAAATTATACTTTACTTTCCGATACAAAAGCGGGAAAATATGTTATCTAATAAATCATCAGAAGTTATTGCTCCAGTTATTTCTCCTAAATGGTGCAAGGCTTGACGAATGTCCATCGCTAAAAAATCGCCAGTAATGTTATTGTCCAACCCTTCTAAAACAGTAAGCAAAGATTCATTGGCTTTTGTTAGTGCATCATAATGGCGAACATTGGTTACCACTGCATCGTTGTTGTCTATTTTATTTTCGTTAATAGCCTTGAATAAAGTTTCTTTCAAACTTTCTAAGCTGTCTTTTTCTTTGGCAGAAATAAAGTTACATTGAAAATTAGCTTTGGTAAATGATAGAATGGTGAATTCATCAACTAAATCTGTTTTGTTTGCTACCACTAACCTTTTAAAATTTTTATTAAATTGAGCTAAATCTACTGCTACATCTTGAACCGAAAGTTGGCTGATATCAAACAAATAAATAAAAATTGCCGATTTTTCTATCTCTTGATAAGCTTTCTCTACTCCTATTTTTTCTATCTCATCTGTTGTTATGCGTAAACCAGCTGTATCGATAAATCTAAATTGTATTCCGTTGATATTTAAAATTTCTTCAATGGTGTCTCTTGTAGTTCCTGGAATTTCTGAAACTATTGCTCTGTTTTCATTGAGCAAAGTATTCATTAAGGTAGATTTTCCAGCATTTGGTCTTCCAACTATTGCTACGGGAACTCCTGTTTTTATCACATTTCCATATGCAAAAGAATTAATTAAAGCACTTAATGCTTTAATTAGCTTTATTACTAATTCTTTTAAATCAGCTCTATCAGCAAATTCTACATCTTCTTCACCAAAATCAAGTTCCAACTCAATTAAAGAAGCAAAATGGATTAACTCATCTCTTAATTTTTGAATTTCCGAACTAAAACCACCTCGCATTTGGTTCATCGCCAATTCGTGTGAAGTTGCTGAATTAGCTGCAATAATATCTGCAACAGCTTCTGCTTGCGATAAATCTAATTTTCCATTTAAAAAAGCACGCAAAGTAAATTCGCCTGGGCTAGCAAATACAGCTCCATTTGTTAGCAATAATTGCAAAACTTGTTGCTGAATGTAAGGCGAACCATGTGTTGATATTTCAATAGAATTTTCTCCAGTATAGGATTTTTTGTCTTTAAAAACACTTACCAACACTTCATCAATTATTCTGTCTTTATCTCTTATCGTACCAAAATGGATGGTATGAGAGGCTACTTTTGTTAAATCAGTTCCAAAAAAAATGGTGTTGCAAATTTCAATAGCTTGGCTTCCAGAAACCCGAATAACAGCAACAGCTCCAATTCCTGGAGGTGTTGCCAAAGCACAAATGGTATCGGTCAAATTATTTTTTTGCATCAACTAACTATTGAATACAAAGTTATTTTAATTTATGATAGAATTAAAAGTAAAAATTATCTCATTTTGAATAATTCTACATTTACTACAATGTGAGATGTGTGTAAATTGGTAGGATTGGTGAATATCAAAAGTTGATTCATTCGCTTCTATTTTAAAAATTCTGTTACAATCCATTTCTCCTTGTGGTGTAAATCGTTGAATTAAATATTCATCTGCTTTACTAGTTTGTTTAATGTCAAACCATGTTCCAACGCCTTGTCCTGAGAGCCATTTTGAAGTTGCTGGTATAGTTGCAGGTAATTCTGGTGGAAATATTGTTCCAATTTTAGAATGCATATTTTAAGTAGTTTCTGAGATAAAATTTACTGAATTATTCCTCTCAATTGTTGGCTGTTTATTGTAAAATAGTAGATTTTTAAATCCGTAAAATGGATTCTTTTTTTGAGTTATTTCTCCATCAATTATTTCATAAAAGTGGCTACAATCGTTTAAGAGTTTATTGTTAGATCGTGGTGTCGGCGAAACAGTATAGGGCAGTTGAATTAATAATTTTGTTAACCAATTGTTGGTAGATGCAGCTACCACTTGTGTAACCAAACGAGAACAAGTGCATCCTTTCAATTTAAAAGGACCATAAGGAATTGCTTCTCTATTTTGCAATTCTTTGGCTTTTTGGTAAGCTTTTTCAAAATGTATGTGATGAACTATTGCTGCTGTTAGTTTTCCTTCCCCATGACAGGCTTTAGTATTAAATCGTTCTAACAAAAGATGTTTTAAATTAACTATATTTCCATTTCTAATTTCAGCTGTTATATTTACAGAAACATCTGGGTCTGTTTCTTTATCTCTCACTCGACCAAAGTATGTTGGAGTATGATATCGTCCATAATCAAAATAATGCACAGCTCCATTTTGGTGGTTAATTAAGAGTAACGCTGCATGTCCTGCATTGTAGTAATTATTTTTGATGGCTCCCACCCATTTCATCGGAACATCATACCATTTTCCTTCTCTCACTACTTTAGTGTTTGGCCAAGCCAATGCTATGATTGTTGCAGAGTTATACATTTAGAGAGATAAAAGAGGATTCGATTTGTTTTTTCACAAAACTAATAGTTTCTTCAATTTTACAAATAATTTTATCGATGGCTTCCTCTTTCAGTTCAGGGTCAGAAATAACACATCGTAGATAAATTTTTCCTTTAAATTCTGCATAGTTAAATAAAATTTCACCTTCATTAAAGATTTTATCTCTTACCATTTTATTTAAGTTGTTTATTTCTTTTGCATCTAAATCAAAATCAAGAATTCTAAATACTACAATTGCAGATTCGGGTTGACACAGCAATTCAAAATTATTTTTAGCAGAAATTTTAGCAGCAAAAGTTGCTGCAATTTCCATCAACTTATTGATTCGTTGTTCAAAGCCATTTTCTCCATCATGTTTCCAAGTCAACCATAATTTTAAAGCATCTACTCTTCGTCCACATTGCAATGATTTTTGCCCTAAATCATAATCGGCTTCGGTATCGTGAAATAAATAATCTGCATCAACCGCAAACGCTTCATTCAACAGCCCTTTTTGACGAGTTAAAAAAGAGGCACAAATTAGCGGAACACCCATCATTTTATGTAAATTCCAAGATACTGAATCAGCTTTTTCTATTCCAATAAACTTAATCGATTCTTGTTTAGAAAATAACAAAGAACCTCCATAAACTGCATCTACGTGATACCACATATCGTTTTTTGAAGCAATTTCAGCTAAAGCAGCTAAATCGTCGTAAACTCCAGAAAAAGTGGTTCCTGCAACACCAACTAACAATAGCGGAATTCTATCGTTTTGTTTTTCTTGTTCTATTGCTATTTGCAATGCATTAACGTCTATTTGACCAATTTCGTTGGTTTCAATTTTAACAATGCTATCATTTCCAAACCCCATAAAAATTGCAGCTTTTTGAAAAGAATAATGAGCTTGGTCGGATAGGAAAATGCTAAATTTTGGAGCATTCGTTAACCCTTCTTTTTTACCTATTTTTAATTTTTTATTTCGTGCAAGTAGCAATCCCATCATATTAGAAATGCTTCCTCCAGGAGTAAACACACCGTCTCCACTAGTTTTAAATACTGTTTTACTTAATTTAGCGATGCATTCTTTTTCAATTAAGGTCATCATCGGAGCAACTTCATAAGTGTACATGGAAGTGTTTAGTAAAGTTGTTAAAATATCTCCATAAACAGCCATTGTATTTTGTTTTCCATACATCTGGTTCATAAAAAATGGATGATTTGTATTGACACTATTAGAGATAATATCATCTATAATGGCAACAATTTCTTCTTGACTTTTACCATCTTTTCCAATAGAAAAATCAAATTCATTAATTAATTCTTTTGGAGTTTTAGCTCCTCGAAGCTTATTCTCTTTCCCTATTCCGAAGTTGATGAGGCTAATTATTTTATTTTTAATCGTGATATATTCCATCTGTTTAAGGAATTTAAAAATTTAAGGTTTAATAATTTCTACTATTTCTATATTTGTTAAAGGATCTTTGGTGTGCAATTCTACTCTCGAAATTTTAGAAGACCAAAATGTTCCACCATCCAACTGAATAAAAATACGATTTACTTCCACATCTTTTTGATTTAATTGAGTATAAACTTTAAAATTACCTTGCAAATCTCTCTTTAACACAAAATCTCTTTTTTTGTACGAAACAAAACGAAATTTAACATAATTTTCTGATTTATAAACATATTCCAATCCATACGCATAGTTTTGTTGAATCCAGGTTAATGGCTTTAATAATCCGCCTTCGGTTGCTCTAATCCAGTACGGATTAATCGGATTGTTGATGTTTAACTGACCTGTTTTTGCTGTATTAATATCATAAAAAATTTCATTAGCATCTTTACTGCGTTCAATTTTAAACAAATGGTTTTTATTCACTTCATCATTTATTTCAAAAAAACGAAATGAAGACAATAGCACAATTAATAATACTGCTAATAGATATTTAAATAGCTTTGACATAACTATTGAGGGATGTTTGCTATTATTTCTTTTACTGTTGAACGATTTTTGTAGTCGGGATCAAATTGTCGCCACACTATTTTCTTATCTTTTCCAATAATAAAAGTAGCAGGAATTGGCAAACGTTCGCTATCATCGGTATGCGATTCTTTTAATTTTGCTCCTAAAACTGTGTTGTACATCAATTTTGTTTTTCCATCAGGATTGAAAGTTACATCAAAGTAATCGGAAATTTTTTGTCCTTCATCATAAAGAACAGTAAATTCTGCCTTCGATTTTTCGATAGTTTTTTCAATGTATTCTGGTTTTTCTGGTGAAACAACTATTACCTGTGCTCCTTTTTCTTGAATAAGTTTTAAGCTGTCTTGAATGGTATTCATGTGTCGATTACAAATAGGACACCATTGTCCTCTAATAAAAATTAATACTACAGGACCTTTTTCTAATGTCTTCTCAAGAGTAACAGGATTGTTATTTACATCAATTGCTGTAAAATTTTCTACGACATGCCCCACTTCAAGTCCTTTTACATCGTTAACTGTTTTTAGATTATCTTGAGCTTTGCAAGAAAATCCAATTGAAAGAATTGATATCATGATAGTTGTTAGTTTAATTGTTTGCATTTTTATTTCCATTTTAATAATTCTTGAATATTGATATGGTCGCCAAAATCGCTGCCATAATATGCTTTTTGTATGATTTGATTTTCATCAATTAAAAAATCGGCAGGAATAATAGGTTTGTCTTTGCTCGATTTGAGGTTAAAAAATCCGCTAAACATCATTCTAATTACTTGCATTGGTTTTAACATCACCTTTAACATTCCTAATGAAGATTGTTCAACACCGTATTTTGTGTAAAATTTTAATGTTGGATCCGGAATTATAGGAAAAGGAGCATCTTGTTTTCCAGCATATTCATAAATTTCTTCTTTTGACGAAGCAAAAAATGAAATGATTACAATTCCTTTTTCCTCAAATTTTGGGTAGTTATTAATAAGTTCTCTAACCCTTAAATTGCAGAACGGACAAGCTGCACCTCTAAAAAAACTCAATAAAACTTTTTTCCCTTTGAAATCGGATAATGTTACCTGATTATTTAAATAATCAGACACACTAAAGTCGATTGCTTTATTATTTATTTGTAGTTTCATTTTATTTTTTTGCTACGGTTTTCCCCAACTCAATAAATTCTTAAGGGTTGTGGTAACCACCAGTTCGTTTTACAATATTTCCGTTACCGTTAAAAAAAAGTAAAGTTGGATAGCTTTCTACTTGGTATTTTTGAGCAATCATAACTCCTTCACCTTTTTCTCCATCCAAAGCAACATTAATAAATTTTTGGTTATAGAGTTTGCCAACCTCAGCATCAGAAAATGTATTGGCTTTTAATCGTTTACATGGTCCACACCACGAAGCATAAATATCCAAAAAAATCAATTTATTTTCTTTTTTTGCCATTTTCAATACATCGTTCCAACTCTCTTTTTTAAATTGTATTCCTCCAGCAACATTTTCATTAAAATTTACTGATGGAGATTTAAATGCTACTATTAAAATTACAACAACAGCAGCCGAAATTATTACTATCTTGTTCATGATTTTTGTTTTTATTAATTAAAAATAAAGTGCTTTTAAAAAGTTGCATCAACAGTTACAGCAATACTTTTAGAAATATTGGTAGAAGGTTTTCCTTTTTCAAATGCAATTTTATAATCTGCCAATACTATGGTTAGTTTACTTGATACTGAAACAACACCATCTTTAACTGTAACGGTTGCATTTTCATCTACTGGTTTGGTTATCCCATGTAGTTCGAGTGTTCCATTTACTTTAACACTATATGTTCCATCTTTTTTTAAGTTTAAAACTGAAAGGTTGGTAATTTTTCCAATTAATTTTGCTTTTGGAAACTGTTTCGTGTCTAAAAATTTAGGGCTGTTGTAATGTTTTTGCATCAACGCTTTTTCAAATTCAAAACTCTGCATCGGAATTGAAAATACTACCTCACCAGTTTCTGCTGTTAATGTTCCTATTGCTTTGGTATTGGTTGCTTGAATATCTTCGACAGTAGTGTGCGAGAATATTTTTATTTGCGATTTGGTTGTTACCATTTTTTGCGAGAATAAACTAAATGTGATTGCTGCTACAGCTGCTATTGTTAAAATTGTTTTTTTCATTTTTTTTGAGTTTAATTATTTTATTGCTAGAAGCCAGAAGACGGGAGCACTTCGGTATTCAGTCTTCCAACCTTTTATTTAATATCACATTTATCTACAATTACGTTTTCGTACATCTCCAAATCTTCATCAAAAGAAGCCCCAGATTGTATCACTCCTTTAACCGTAATGCTATCACCAATTTTGATGTTTTTTGCTTTAGCATTGGTTTCGGTTGTAAAAGCACAACTTACACCAGCCTTTGCATCTGCAGATTTTAGAAGTATTTCGATGTCTCCGTTAAAATCTTCACCTATCGAAAAAACAGTTCCTGTTATTTCTAAAATTTTAGACTCTCCTTCTTCATCCAAATATTTGTCGTTGGCAGAAGTTGGATTGGTTAAAAACTCATTGACTACCATATCAGCACTAATCACAATATCAGTTTTAGCTGCGGTAATATTTCTATGAGGCATATTAAAGAGATAATAGACCACTCCTCCTCCTATTAAAAACCCTATTAGAATTATAATTCCTGCAATCTTGATAATTTTTTTCTTATTCATTTTTTTTTTAAATTTTTAGTTGTTTAACATTAACATAGTCGATTACTCATTTTGTTCCTGACAAAAAATTATTGAATAATAAATTTTCCTTTCGTAATAATTTCATTATTTAAAGAAATTAAAGAGAAAAAATAAATTCCTTTCTGAAACGAAGATGAATAAACTTCAAAGAAATCGAAAGTGGTGTTGAAAGAATTGGTAAGTATTCCTGAACTATTGTAAATAAAAAGAAAATGAGGTTTATTATCTTTATTTTTAAAATACAATTTTGATTGAGAAGTAATAGGATTTGGAAAAAATTGCAAATCTATTCGTGGTTCAACAACTATGTTTATGGTTACTACTTCAGAATAACCATACCCACCTAAATCTAGTCGATAAGAATTAACCTGATTATTAACAGGATTTTCATCGATAAATTGATATCCTATTGGTTCGTTTGTAGCTCCACACACACCAGAAATATGACCTACTTCAACAAACTCTGATTGATTGACTGACCTTAAAACATTAATTCCATTACAAGTACTTCCTTGCGATATTTGCCAGTTTAATAAAACATTTCCATTCAAATCGTTAATATTAAAATAATCAAGTATGGTTGTTTTTTGTGCAGAAACTACTGTTGAAAAAAATATTCCAACAGAAACGATTGATTTTTTAAGTATGGTTTCCATGTTTATAAGTTGTTTAAGTGATTAATAATTTGATTTTTTAGTCCCGTATCAAGTACGGGATGGTTTTCTTTAATTTCTTCTTCTCTTAAAGACCTTTCGGAATGTTCTTTAAAAAATTGGTCGATAGCCATGCTTTGCTGGTGATAAGTTTTGCATGCCGAACAAATAACCAAATGGAGTTTAAGTTTTAAGTTTCCCCAAAAACTTAGTTGAACAACAGCCTGTTGCTCAACCATTTTGGTTGCTTTTTTGCAAGAAAGGTGTAATGAAGGTTTCATTTCTCAGCTAATAGTTTTACCTAATAGTCGAAGATGAATTTAAAACCTGACAAGAAAATTAAAATAAGTTGTAATTATTTGTTTTTATCATAGAATGCGGGAGCGTGGTAAATCACAAGTTATCTAGTAAGCGTTTTTTTAAATCATCCATTTCCTCTTTTTTCATAGGTTTGGTATTTTTAAAAAAGGAATCAATGGTGGGTGATAATTTTGCAAAACATTCGCATGGAGGACACAACAGTTTATGAAAATAGAGTCTAATTTTTTGTATCAAACTCAACGGTTCTCGATCGATACTACCTAGAAGTTCTGTTGCTTTTTTACAGCTGTAAAATAAAGTGTTAAATAAGGTAGCCATTAATTCCAGTTTTTATCAATACAATTTTTTAGATGCAACTTTGCCCGATGAATAATTTGCCAATAATTGGTAGTTGAAACATCCAATTCGTTACAAATTTCTTCGGAAGAAACGGTGGTTAAGTATTTCGAATGAATTGCAATACGCCACTTTTCGGGCAAATTATCCATGCATTTTTGCATCATCTTATTAAAATCAGCACTGTCTAACAAATGTTGTTCAGCTTCAAAAGCATGTTCTTTTGGGTTTTTCCAGTTGTCGTTTTCGTCAAACAAATCATTAACTCTATTGTTTGCTTCATCTTCTGCCGTGTTATCAATAATGGATAAACTCTTACTTTTTTTCCTATAAAAGTCAACAATTTTATTATTTAAAATCGCCAACAACCATGTTTTCGGGCTACTATTATTTTTAAAATTGTCGAACGAATGGTATGCCGATAAAAAAGTTTCTTGAACCAAATCTTCTGCAGTTTCTTTCGATGAAGTTTTATGATATGCCCATGAATACATATCATTGGTGTAATCATTAACCCAAGTTGTAAATTGAACTTTTTTATTTTCTGTTTCGGTTGCCATTATTTCAATACGAATGTAGGTTAATTTTATTACAAAAAAGTATGAACAATTTTTTGTTCTGCCCTGCAACGAGAAATTAAAAGATCTATCAGTTATTTTTTTATTGACAATTTTGCTAAATAATCGAAATGTGGTCCTTCAACTAATAAATCACACTCAAATTCTAATGAATTGGCAATGTTTTTTAGTAAATTAAAATCAATAAATAGCCAATCAAAAGGTTTTGATTGAAGATTCTTGTATTGCATTTGATAGCTTACTTCTCCATAATAAGCAGCGTTCAAATCTATCCGCATCGAACCATCAGCCTCAATGAACATATAAGCTATATCTGATGAATCTAATAAAATTTGTCCTCCAACATTTAATACTGTTTTCGCCTTAGTTAACAATATTTTCAAGCCAGATAAAGTTCCTGCTATTCCAACTCCATTCATTAAAAAAAGCAACGTGTCATATTGATTTGTTTCTTCGTAAAAGTCGATATGAAAAGCATTAATTCTTCTTTTTTTCATTACTTCTACAGCTCCTTTAGAAACATCAATGGCTTTAACATTCATTTTTCTTTTTTGAAGAATTAAACTGTGGCAACCGCTTCCAGCTCCAACGTCTAAAATTTTTCCTTTGCACAACTTTAAAGCAGTTTTCTCAATTTTGGGAAGTTGTTTTGCTGTTCGATATAAATAAGGAATGGAAAGTGTGTCTTCTCCAAACGAAGATTTCACAATAATATTAGGGGTAGAATCACCATCGAGATAAGCTAACAATGCTTCTCCTATTACATCTTCGTTAAACTGTTGCATGAAATCCTATAAATGAATTCTTTCACCTTTTTCATCAATAAATTGATATTCTAAGAAACTGTGAGAAGAAGTTGGAAAAATTTTGATGGAAGAACTATATTTTTTTTGCCAACTTTTACGTAAAGAGGAGAATAAACCAGTTCTTTTATTTAGGTAAGCTTCAATAAAAGGATGGGCATTAATTCTAATCTTTTTACCATTCAATTGTTTGGAAACATAACGTAAGTTATTCTCAATTTCATCTACTAATAATAAGGTGGAATGAACTTCCCCATCGCCACCACAACAAGGGCATTTTTCGGAAGTTTTAATATCCATTTCTGGGCGAACTCGTTGTCGTGTAATTTGTATCAATCCAAATTTTGTAGGAGGTAAAATGTTATGTTTGGCTCTATCCTCATTCATAAATTCTTTCATTTTTTCAAATAAAAGTTTTCTGTTGGTAGCATCTTTTAAATCAATAAAATCAACAACAATTATTCCGCCCATATCTCGTAATCTTAGTTGTCGTGCAATTTCTTCTGCGGCTTCTAAATTAACTTCCAATGCATTTTCTTCTTGGGTTTTATCCTTCTTTTTTCCTCGCTGACCACTATTAACATCAATAACATGCAATGCTTCCGTGTGTTCAATAATTAAATAAACTCCAGTTTTAAGGGTAACATTTTTACCAAAAGAAGCTTTAATTTGTTTATCTATTCCAAAATTTTCGAAAATGGATACATTACCTGTAAAAAATTTAACAATGTTTTCTTTGTCAGGTGCAATGGCTTTTAAGTATAGTTTAAGCTCATTATACAATGCTTCATCGTTGATATGAATGTGACTGAAGTTTTTATTTAATAAATCTCTTAATAAAGCAGAAGTCATATTTATTTCACCTAGAACTTTTTTTGGAGCTTGAGCAGTTTTAAGTGCGTTAAAACATATTGACCAACGACTCACCAAATCATTCATGTCGGCATGCAAATCTGCCACTTTTTTATTTTGAGCAACAGTTCTTATAATTACACCAAACCCTTTAGGTTTAATGCTTTGTATTAACCGAACAAGTCTATCTTTTTCAGTTGAATTTTTTATTTTTTGAGATACAGAAACTTTATCAGAAAATGGAACTAAAACCAAATATCTTCCTGCTATTGATATTTCTGAACTTAAGCGTGGTCCTTTTGTTGATATAGGCTCTTTGGCTATTTGAACAAGAATTTGTTGGTTGGAGGAAAGAACTCTTTCTATTTTCCCATTTTTATCGATTTCTCCTTCAAATTCAAAATCCAAGTTTGGGTTATTGATTTTTCCACCCATAACACCTTTTGTGTATTTAACAAAGGATTTGAATTTAGGACCTAAATCTAAGTAATGTAAAAAAGCGTCCTTTTCGTAACCTACGTTAACGAAAGTTGCATTTAAGCCAGGCATAATTTTTCTAACCTTGCCGAGATATATGTCACCTACAGAAAAATTATTATTGCTTTTTTCTTTATGAAGTTCAACCAGTTTACTGTCCTGGAGAATGGCAATAGTAACCTCTTTTGGTGAAGAATCAATAATAAGTTCTACACTCATATAAAAGTTTTTTTACCAAAACGAAATCACCTAATAATAAATAAGGTTTAAGTAGTAGGGATAGAAAATGAAAGATAGTAGCTTCTATATAGATAGGACATCAATAGAAACTAATTGAAAAAAGTTATTTTTTCTTTTTGTGTCTGTTTTTTCTTAATCTCTTTTTACGTTTGTGCGTAGCCATTTTATGTCCTTTTCTTTTCTTACCGCTTGGCATATCTTCTCGATTTATATTTTATTGTTTTAATTTTTATTTCACGTTCTTTTTCACCTTCCCAACAAATGCTTTTGAAGGTTTAAAAGAAGGTATAAAATGTTCAGGAATAATAATAGTTGTGTTTTTAGAAATATTTCGTCCAGTTTTTTGTGCTCTTTTCTTAACCACAAAACTTCCAAAACCTCTCAAATAAACATTTTTTCCTTCTTCCAAAGATTTTCTAACTGTCTTCATGAATTCTTCTACCGTAGTTTGTACTGCTAATTTTTCAATACCAGTTTTGCTTGAAATCTTATTGATTATATCTGCCTTTGTCATTTTATATTATCTTTTTTATTATTTAAACTATATTTTTAAGGGTTGCAAATATACAAGTTTTAATTAATAGTAAGTAAAACAATTTATAATTTTAGCCCAAATTAATAAATTAATAGCTCAAATCAATAAAATATGGGGTTTTCAAATAAACTTATTAACTGGTATCAACAAAATAAAAGAGATTTACCTTGGAGAAATTCTAAAGATGCCTATTTAATTTGGTTATCTGAAATCATTTTGCAACAAACCAGAGTAGAACAAGGTTTAAGTTATTTTAACAATTTTATAGAAAAATATCCTACTGTTGCGTTATTAGCAAAAGCTTCTGAGAAAGAGGTTCTAAATCTTTGGCAGGGATTAGGTTATTATTCAAGAGCTCGAAATTTGCATTATACAGCAAAAAATATAACGAAAAACTTTAATGGAGTTTTTCCAGTAAACTACGATGATATTCTTAAACTAAAGGGAGTTGGAGAATATACTGCTGCAGCAATTTCTTCTTTTTCTTACAATAACTGTTATCCTGTTATTGATGGTAATGTTTACCGTGTTTTGTCTCGTATTTTTGGTATTGAAGAGCCAATTGATTCGACTAATGGAAAAAAAACTTTTAAAAGTTTAGCAGCAAGTTTAATTGATAAAAAAAATCATGGAATATATAACCAAGCAATAATGGAGTTCGGAGCATTACAATGCAAACCCAAAAATCCAGCTTGTGAAAATTGCCCTTTTGTATTAGAGTGTTACGCTTTCAAAAATAATGCTATTCATCTTCTTCCTATTAAAGAAAAAAAAATTAAACAACGAAATAGATATTTTAACTACTTAGTACTCCTCAACAAAAACAATATCTATTTGAATAAAAGAAAAGAAAATGATATTTGGGAATCGTTATATGATTTCCAATTAATTGAGACACAACAATCAATTCAATCATTTGATGAGTTGATGAGTAAGAATTATAATATTCCACATTCTTTTCATTTAATTAAAAAATCAAAAGAATATTTACACATATTAACTCATCAAAAAATACATGCAACATTTTGGTTAGTTTCAGGAAAATTTCAAAACAAGTTAACAGCAACATGTGTAAAGTGCTCAATATTTGAAACCAACAATTACCCTGTTCCTAAATTGATAGAAAATTATTTAAAAACTTTAGAACCCATCTAAATTTTAATTTCTTATTTTTGGTAGAAATAAAAAAGAAATGGCAGGAATTAATAAAGTTATATTAGTAGGAAATTTAGGTAAAGACCCAGAAGTAAGGTATTTAGAAGGTGGGACAGCTGTTGCAAACTTTCCTATTGCAACTTAAGAAACCTATAAAGACAAAAATTCTGGTGAGAAAAAAACATCCACTGAATGGCACAATGTTGTGCTTTGGAGAGGTTTGGCAGAAATAGCTGAAAAATATCTTAGAAAAGGAAGTCAAGTTTATATTGAAGGAAAACTCAAAACTAGACAATGGCAAGACAAAGATGGAAATAACCGTTATACGACAGAAGTTGTTGGAGATAATTTGCAAATGCTCGGTAAAAAAGATGAAAACAACTCTAATGTAAGCAACAATGAGCATTCATCTTCTGAGGCATCAATTCCTCCATCAACCATCAACGATTCTACAAATGAGGTAGATGATTTACCTTTTTAATTAATTGATAAAATTGGACGATCCAGAACCTTATTTAACATTAATATCAACATTAGTTTTATTAAAACCTTTTTCAATAGGGATATTAATATCCTTGTTGGTTTTAATAATTCTACTTTTTTTCTCCGCCCTCATGTCGGGCTCTGAGGTAGCATTTTTTTCTTTAACCCCTAACGAAAAAGAGGTGTTAAACTCTTCCAATTCAAAAGCTCATTTAATTATTAAAAAATTATTAGCTGCTCCTAAAGTTTTATTAGCTACGCTGTTGATTTCTAACAATTTCATTAATGTAACCATAGTTATTCTAGCTAACGACATCATCAATAGTATTTTTGATTTTGCTACTATTCCTGATTGGTTAAATTTTAGTATTCAAGTTGTTGGGATAACATTTATGATTCTTCTTTTTGGGGAAGTTACTCCGAAAGTTTATGCCACAAAGCATGCTCTTAAATTGGCTAAAATTATGGCAAAACCTATCACATTACTAATAAAATTTTTTAAACCTATAAGTTCTTTATTAATCTACTCAACAGGATTAATTGGTAAAAGTGTTAAGAAAAAAGGATTAGATGTTTCTGTAGAAGAACTTTCTCAAGCACTAGATTTAGCGGAGGATATAGTTGATGATAACGATGAACATCGAATTTTGAAAGGCATTGTTAAATTTGGAGATACCAATGTTAAACAAATAATGAAAGGCAGAGTAGATGTTGTTTCATTAGAAAAAAATACCAATTTTAAAGATGTTATTTCCACAATAATTAATTCTGGCCATTCTAGAATTCCAGTTTATGAAGAGTCTTTCGATAAAATTATAGGTTTGCTTTATATAAAAGATTTACTTGCTCACATCAATGAAACAGCTGATTTTAATTGGAACTTATTAATGCGAAATCCATTTTTTATTCCAGAAAATAAAAAATTAGACGATTTATTAAAAGAATTTCAAGAAAAAAAAATTCATTTAGCTATAGTTGTTGACGAGTATGGTGGCACTTCAGGAATCGTTACTTTAGAAGATGTATTAGAAGAAATTGTTGGCGAAATAAGCGATGAATTTGATACCGATGATATTTTGTATTCTAAGATTGATGAAAACACCTACATTTTTGATGGAAAAACTGGATTAAACAATATATTTAAAATAGCAAATATAGAAGATGACTCTATTTTTGATGAAGTAACAAAAGAAGCTGATACATTGGCTGGTTTGGTTATTGAGATAGCTGGTAAAATACCATTAAAAAATGAAAAAATAAATTTCAAAAATTATTCGTTTATTGTTGAGGATTCCGATAAAAGACGTGTAAAAAGTATTAAACTTATTAAAAATGGTTTTAGAAGTGAAAAGTAAGTTTTACATGATTTCATTGTTTACACTTACTATTTTATTTAGTAGCTGCGAAAATGAAAATTATACTCCTAAACCTAAAGCTTATTTTAGAATAAATTTGCCTGAAAAAAAATACACTACCTTAGTTAAAGATTGTCCTTTTACTTTCGAAATCCCTACTTATTCTATTATAAAACCAGATATCAATGCTCCTGATGAACCCTGTTGGTTTAACATCGATTTTATTCAATTAAACGCAAGTATTTACATGAGTTATAAACCTGTTGACGGAAATTTAAATACTTTTTTAGAAGATTCCAGAACTTTAGCTTTTAAACATACTGTAAAAGCGTATGACATTCAACAACAAATAATTCAAATTCCAGAACATAACGTTTATGGTATCGTTTATCAAATTGAAGGAAATGCGGCTTCATCTTATCAGTTTCATTTAACGGATAGTGTTCATCATTTTGTAAGAGGTTCTTTGTATTTCAATAACATTCCTAATCAGGATTCTATTCAACCCGTTTTAGATTTTATTAAATTAGACATTGAACATTTATTTGAAACTTTTGAATGGAAATAACTAATTCATTGGTTTCCTAAAACTATTTAAGGAAAAAACTATTGCCCCCAGCAATAAAAATGCACCAACTTGGTGAGTTACTCCTAACCAAATTGGAACAGCGTATAGTAGCGTAAAAATTCCCAATATAAACTGTACAAAAACAACTATTAACAATATTTTTAGCGATTTTAATTGAAGTTGATTTAATTTGAATTTAGTGCTTTTTAATGATAAAAAAAGTACTATTCCAACAACTACATACGCTAAATACCTATGAATAAATTGCACACCTCCTATTCCGTTGATAAAATTATTCCAAAATGGTTTCATAGTGGTAACGGAATCTGCAATCCATTTATCTCCCATTAAAGGCCAGGTATTTAAAACAAAACCAGCATTTAAACCGGCTACAAATGCCCCATAAATAATTTGTAAAATCGTTATTACAAACAAAGTAAACAACCATTTTCTCATATAAGGAACTTCTATTCTTTTCTCATTTTCGTAAATTAATTCTAAGGCAACCCATAATGTGTATGCGAATGTTAAAAATGCTGCCAACAAATGAATTGCTAGTCGATAATGATTTACATCGGGATTATTCACTAATCCACTTTTAACCATCCACCAACCTAAATAGCCTTGCAAAGAACCCATAGCAAGTATAATAATACATTGAACTATTAATCTCTTTGAAAGTTTTTTTCGAATTAAAAAGTAAAGAAAAGGGATGATAAAAATTATTCCTATTAATCTTCCAATTAAACGATGTAGATATTCCCAGAAAAAAATTGATTTAAACTCCTCCAATGTAAACATAAAATTGACTTGCTGATATTCTGGAAATTGTTTGTACTGATTAAAGATGGTTAACCATTCTTGTTCATTTAATGGAGGAACAACTCCCATAATTAAGTTCCACTCCACCATGGATAATCCAGAATTGGTTAGTCGAGTAATTCCTCCAATAATTACCATCATAAAAATTAACAAACAACCAGTTAACAACCAAATAATAACCAATTTGTTTTGTTGATTTTTCATAATCTTAAATTTAAACGACAAAAGTAACAACTATTAAAAGAGTATTTATTTGCAGCTTCATAAAATGATTATAATTTTGGTACGTTATATGTTGTTAAACATATTTTATGAATACTAAAATAATAATAGTTAGCCTTTTTATTTTCCTTTACTTTTCAATAAAAGCACAAGAAAGTAAGTTCAAAGACAGTGGGGTACTAGAAATTGGGACTCGTTCTACCATTAGCACTTTTGGAGGAAATGGAAATATTGGAACAGGTTTTGGTGGGCAATTTCGTTTAAGTTTAGGTAAACGAATTAATACCGAATGGTTTGCCGATTATTTCACTGAAGACATAAATGGTTTAGCCAATCGAAATGATGCACACATTGGTTGGTCAGTCATGTTTTATCCCCTAAAAAGAGAACAACAACTCTTTACTCCTTATATTTTAGCTGGACATTGTTTTGATTATACTAAAATTTCCATAATAAAAGCCTCTATAGAAAAACCTACGGCTCTATATGAAGAACGTTGGAGTTCTGCCACTCAACTAGGCATAGGAACACATATTAATTTTTCTCATAATTTTAATCTTTCTGTTTCCAGTCAATACATGATCCATTTAGGAAACGATATTCACACACATTCACACCAAGAAAATGGTAAAGAGGTTATTCATTTTGAAGATAACAACGAAGATATTAGCCTTGAAGGACATTTATTATTTACCATTAGTTTAAATTATAAAATTGCTCAATTATGGTAAAAAAAATAGTCATAATGATTTTATTTTTTCCACTGTTTCTTGCTGCACAAGAAGCTGATGAAATCATTGCAAAAAAAGGTTTATTACGAACTATGGGAACTATTAGTTTTGGAAGATTGACTAAAGAGGAACAAACCAATATTTATCTTCAAGGAGTTTTAGAATATTTTGTAACAAAAAATATTACTTCTAGAGGTGATATTTATTACTATTTAAAATCAGGTAATCAACAACTATTAAACTTAAACCACCAACTTTTTGCTGGTGCTTCATATCATTTTAACACCAACAGTAATTTTGTTCCATATCTTGGAATTGAGTCTGGAGTTGGGTTAACTCAAGCAAATTTTGTGATTATGAATGGAGAAAATAATATAGAGGCTAGCCCTTTAATCTCTGCTGTAGCAGGTTTTAACTATTATGCTTCAAAGTGGTTTCATTTATTTATTGACGCAAGATATGTAACAGGAAAACATTTATCCAACCAAAAAATGATTTCTTTAGACGAACTTCGTCTATCGTTTGGATTAGGTTTTAATTTGAATATTTTTTTTAAAAATAAAGGTTCTAAACTTGATTGATTAAAAAAGTAAACAAGTTTGGTATTTGAAAACTAGGTAAAGAAACTTTCACTTTTGTTTTATCCTCAACAGTTTCTTTGTTTACTTCGTTAGTACTTTCTTCAATATTTTCAGTGCTATCTGCTTGCTCCTTCCACTCTTTCACTTTATATTGACCATCAGCGATACTTTCAATTTTAGCAATTATATCACTTTCTGTTACTATTGATTTATCAAACTCAATGTGAGCCTTACCAGCTTCAAAATCAACTTCACAATTGGCAACACCTTCCATATCCATTAACTCTTTTTGGATAGTAGCAGCACATCCCATCGCACATACCATTCCTTCAACTGCATAATCTGCAATAACAAGATTTTCGTCAGTAATTTCTGAAGTAACTTTTTCACTTTCTGCATTTTTATTTTCGCCACAAGATGGTACAACAATAATTACAAAAAGAAAAAATGCGAATAATAAGAGTTGGTGAATTGTCTTCATCTTATATTGTTTTATAAATTTCTGAATCGTTAATAATTTTTTTAATTTTATCAATACTAATTTTTGTTTCATCAAAACTAATCTTGGCTTTGTCTGGTAAACTAACCACTGAAGAAGTTACACCATTAGCATTATTCAATAATTTTTCAACAGAACTAACACAATGTCCACAACTCAATCCTTTTATGATTAATTCTATTTCCATAATGATATCACAATATTAATAAAATATCTCATAGAAATGTAATTACATTTGCTACTTTTTAACAATGAGATTTTTTGACTTAAATAAAAAGGGTTGGCAATGGGTTATTCTATTAATTCTTGCCTTTACTTGGGGAAGTTCATTTATTTTAATGAAAAGAGGATTAGAAGTTTATTCTCACAGTGTTGTGGCTGCTTTAAGAATATCAATTGCGTTTTTATTTTTGCTTCCTTTTGCAATTCGAAATTTAAAAAAAGTAGAAAAAAAATATTGGAAATACATTATCGCTTCAGGTTTTTTAGGTAATGGAATACCTGCTTTTTTGTTTACAAAAGCACAAACAGAAATTTCGAGTTCATTAAGTGGCATGTTAAATTCGTTAACACCAATATTTGCTTTAGTTGTAGGAATTTTATTATTTAAAACAAAAACCGAAACCCTAAAAATTATTGGCGTTTTTATTGGTTTTATAGGTGCAATCGGATTAATCGTTTCAAATGGTATCGATATTGAAAATTCAAAAATGGCTTATAGTTTTTTTGTTGTTTTAGCTACCATCTGTTACGCCTTTTCTGTCAATATTATTAAAGTAAATTTAAAAGAAATTGGCTCAGTGGTTATTACCTCTATAGCTTTTGTGAGTATTGGACCTTTGGCTATTACTTATTTGTTTACTACTGATTTTATTACCGTTAGTACTAACAATTCTCAAGCTGGTATTGCACTATTTTACATCTCCATTTTAGCTATTTTTGGAACAGCCATTTCTGTTGTATTATTTAATATGTTAATAAAAAAAACATCAACATTGTTTGCATCAAGCGTAACTTATTTAATTCCATTTTTTGCAATAATGTGGGGAATTATTGATGGAGAAAAACTTAACATTATTCAATTAATTAGTTTAATTATTACTATTATTGGCGTTTATTGTATTAATAAAATACAGTAATGCAACCTTTTAATCTATTTTTACATCTTATCAAAAAATATTTAAAAAAATGAAAAAATTTCTAATTCTAATAACGTCGCTTATTCTCTTCCTTCCATTTTCAAAAGCTTCCCACATTGTTGGTGGTGATATTTCCGTAAAATGGATTGGTCCAAGTCAAAATGATTTTCAAGTAAGAGTGCGCGTGTTTCGTTCTTGTGGTAGCGGTTCTGCAACTATGCCAACATCTGTAGGTGTTGAGTTGCATGATTTGGTTACTTATGCAACAACTACTACCTATAACATAACTAATCCAGTCATTAATGCCAACCTTCCTTTTGGAGATCCTTGTTTTACACCAGTTGGGCTTTGTGTAGATGAAGGTATTTTTACTCAAAATGTGACCATTCCCAATAATCCTAATGGCTATTTTCTCTCTTATCAAATTTGTTGTAGAAATGCTGGAATTACAAACATATCAAATCCATCTGGTATTGGTATGACTTTTTATTGCGAAATACCTGACCCAGGAAATGCTGCAGCAATAAATAATTCTAATCCTGACATGGGAGATTATCCTTTAGATGCATACTTATGTGTAAATAGCCCTAAACTGTTTCAATTTGATGTGACCGATATTGATGGAGATTCTTTGTATTACTCGCTATCTACTCCTTTAGGTGATGGATTTTTAAATACCGCTCCTACTTTTCCTTACAATGATGTAACTTATGCAGGAGGTTATAGTTTAGCAAACATGGTTGGAGGCGTAACACCCATGACCATTAATAACAATACAGGTGTTATGATTGCAGCACCTAGTTTAATAGGCACTTGGGTTTTTGGAGTATTGGTAGAAGAATTTAGAAATGGAGTAAAAATTGGTGAAACACGTATAGATGCCCAATATGAATCTCAAGCCTGTACAAGTGGGAACCCTCCTAGCTTTTTAAATACTGTTCCTACCATGAATCAAACCATAGAAATCCCATATAACAAATTATATTGTTTAGATTTAATTTTTAACGACTTAAATGTTACCGACACCTTGTTCATAGAAATGATATCCAACATATTTGATTCAGGGGCTTATGTACCTGCAATGATTCCTGATATTAATGGTAATTACCATTATTTTTATGACTGGAATGGCTCTAGTTGGAATGACTCAGTTGTTATCCCACCAAATCAATACGACCCTATTGTAGGGGCTGATTGGAATATTGGAACTGTAGCTAATCGTTTTTGCTGGACTCCAACTTGTACTCAAATAGACCAAACTTACCCTTTTCAAGTTAATGCATTCTCTTTAGGATGTGATGGAAAAACTCAAGATAGTGTTTTATTTAATATTAAAATTATACCACCTCCACTAATACTGGACATGGTAGGTGACATAACTGCTCCTTATGGTATAGAAACTTGTCAAGATTTATCTTTCTATGACACAAGTATAGTAGATATGTTAGTGATGGATATTACTTCAGAAATTTTCAGTATGGGCGCTTCATTCCCAACTTTAGATAACAATTATTTATACAATGGTTCTGTGGTAACCAATGTTCCAAACAACACTCAAAATACAGTAGCATTGGGCTCTCGTTTTTGTTGGACTCCAGACTGCGAACACATTGGAAAAAATTATAACATACGAGCCATTTTATCTTCTGTAGATTGTCCCGTAGGAGTTGTTCCAGACACCATTAATTTTAATGTTATAGTTGTCCCACCATTTGATAGTTTAGATGTTGTTCCAAATGTAATTACTCCAAATGGCGATGGATTAAATGATGTTTATACGCTTGGGTACCTTAATAAAAAAGGCGAAAGAGTTGGTGGAGTTTCCAACCCTTGTAATGATGGCATGCAAGTGCAAATTTTTAATAGATGGGGGCTTTTAGTTTTTGAAAGCGAAACAAACCCGATTTTTGAATGGGATGGAAAAAATAAAGGCGGAGGTGATGTTCCTAGTGGTACTTATTTTGTGTTAATTCATGGTATTTATGGTAGCGAAACCGTTACTTTAGACCAACGAACAGTTACTGTTCTTCGATAAATATCAAGTAAAAAAAATCAAAAAAAAGCAATCAAAATTGATTGCTTTTTTTTTATATCTATTTTTATAAAATAAACTGATTTTTATCTCTTTTAAACTTATTAATATTTTTACCTTTGCCCGATAATTTAGGTTTAATAGAAAAATATTGTCATCAACTAAATACATTTTTGTTACAGGAGGCGTTACTTCGTCATTAGGAAAAGGAATTATAGCTGCATCGCTTGCAAAACTTTTACAAGCGAGAGGATACTCCGTTACTATTCAAAAACTCGACCCTTATATTAACATTGACCCTGGAACGCTAAATCCCTATGAACATGGAGAATGTTTTGTTACTGATGATGGAGCAGAAACCGATTTAGATTTAGGTCATTATGAACGATTTTTAAATGTACCTACTTCTCAAGCAAACAATGTTACTACAGGAAGAATTTACCAGTATGTTATTAATCAAGAACGTGAAGGTGTTTATTTAGGTAAAACAGTTCAAGTTATTCCTCACATCACCGATGAAATTAAACGGAGAATTAAATTATTAGGAAACACTGGTAAATTTGATATTGTGATAACGGAAATTGGTGGAACAGTTGGGGATATTGAATCATTACCATATATTGAAGCTGTTCGTCAATTAAAATGGGAGCCTGATTTTGACTGCATCGTTTTACACTTAACTTTAGTCCCTTATCTTGCTACATCGGGTGAACTAAAAACTAAACCTACGCAACACTCTGTTAAATCGCTTTTAGAATCTGGAGTGCAACCAGATATTTTGGCATTAAGGACAGAATACAAGCTAACCGAAGGTGTTAAAGATAAAGTTGCTCTATTTTGCAACATAGCACCAAAAGCTGTTATACAAGCAATAGATGCAGATAGTATTTATGAAGTTCCTAT
Organism: uncultured Vicingus sp.; assembly: GCA_964360245.1. GTDB lineage: Bacteria > Bacteroidota > Bacteroidia > Flavobacteriales_E > Vicingaceae. The sequence continues at coordinate 37,681 of CAYHWX010000004.1, read as the reverse complement.
CTTAATGAAAGAAGAGGAATTAGATATCGTGGTTTTAGATAAACTTTCATTACCTCACAAAAATGAGCCTCTATTAACAGATTGGAAAGAATTTCTTTACCGACTCAAACATCCAAAACATAAAATTACCATAGGTTTAGTAGGAAAATATATTGAATTAAAAGACTCCTATAAATCTATTGCTGAAGCAATTATTCATGCTGGTGCATTCAACGAAACTGAAGTAGAAATTGACTGGATTCATTCTGAAAGTGTAACTGATGGAAATGTTAAAGAAAAACTCTCTCATTTAGACGGCGTTATTGTAACACCTGGTTTTGGAGGACGAGGAATTGAAGGTAAAATAATTACTATTAAATATGTTCGAGAAAATAACATTCCTTTTTTTGGTATTTGTTTAGGAATGCAATGTGCTGTGATTGAATACGCCAGAAATGTTTTAGG
>CAYHWX010000004.1:35311-37227 GCA_964360245.1 uncultured Vicingus sp. | reverse complement strand
GATGCTCATTCTACAGAAATGGATGAAAACACCTCCAATCAAGTAATTTATTTAATGGAAGACCAGCGTTTAATAACAGACAAGGGAGGAACCATGCGGTTAGGTTCATATCCGTGTACAATTGCTGAAAATTCGAAAGTGTTTGAATCTTATAAAAAAATTGATATTACTGAAAGACATCGACACAGATACGAATTCAACAACAAATACAAAGAAGAATTTGAAAAAGCAGGAATGAAAGCAACTGGGATTAACATTGAAAATAACTTGGTTGAAATTGTAGAAATTCCTCAACACCCTTGGTTTGTTGGAGTTCAATTTCACCCAGAATACAAAAGTACTGTAACTAATCCTCACCCACTTTTTGTAAACTTTATAAAGGCAAGTTTGTCTGCAAAAGAGCAAAAATAATTATTAAAAAAAAATAATAACTCCATTAAATTTAGATAAAAATATAAAATGAGTGTAAAAGGATTTGATAAAAACTCGATAATTGGATTAGTATTAATTGGAGCTATACTATTAATTTTTAGTATTTTAACTCGACCAACTGAAGAGGAAGTTAATGCCCAAAAAGAAAAAGATGAGTTAGCTAAAACTGAAAAAATTCCAACTGTAAAAGATTCTGCAACTTTTAATAATGTAGTAGTTGATACCAACATTAGTGTTGTTCAAAAAAACCTAACTCCAGAAGAGCTGCAGCACCAAGATTCTATTAACAAACAAAATTCGGCAGCAATCTATGGTAATTTTTCGAGTGCACTAACTGGCGAGGAAAAAACTTTTACTATTGAAAACGAAAGAATTAAAGTTACTATTTCTAACAAAGGTGGTAGAGTTAGCTCCGTATTATTAAAAAATTTCCATACTTACGATTCTTTACCATTGGTTCTTTTTCACGAAGATTCTTCACAGTTTTATATTGATTTTATCATGAATGACGGAGTTTCTGGAAATAAAGAAATAAAAACTGATAGTTTATATTTTGAAACCCAAAACCAATCCTTTGATGTTTCTGGAACTGATTCTAAGAGTTTATCTATGAAGCTATTTTATGGAGCATCAGATAAATATATTGAATATAAATACACCCTAGCTGGCAACTCCTATTTAGTAGATTTTGAAATAAATACTGTTGGTTTAAATACAGTTATACCACAAGGTTTTAACTACTTGTTGCATTGGAACATGTTTACACCTAATCAAGAAAAAACAATAGTTAATCAACAAACTGTAAGCACCATTTATTACAAATATTCAAACGAAGAAGTCGACTACATTAGTCCAATGAAATATGAGAAAGAAAACATGAAAGCACCTCTTAACTGGGTGATGTTTAAACAACAATATTTCAATGCAGCATTAATTGCAAAAGGAAAACCATTTAATTCTGACTCAGATATAGAAACAATTAATATTCCTGAAGGTCAATCCACCACCTATGTTAAAGGAATGGCTACCAACCTTTCCATTCCTTATCTAGGTGAAGCCAATGAGTCATTTGCAATGCAATACTATTTTGGACCCAATAAATACGAAGAATTAAAAAAAGTAGGTTTTGATATTGAAAACACGATTGACTTTGGTTGGCCAGTCATCAACCAAATAAATAAATATGTCATTAGAAATATTTTTATACTACTTAATGACACAGGAATGAATATTGGGCTAACTATTCTTTTGTTAACACTTATCATAAAGATTATACTCTTTCCAATTACATGGAAAACTTATTTAAGTAGTGCAAAAATGAGAGTGTTAAAACCTGAAATTACCGAACTTACAGAAAAATTCAAAAACGATGCCATGAAAAAACAACAAGCTACCATGGCATTATACAGACAAACAGGAGTTAATCCTTTAGCTGGATGTATTCCAATGTTAATTCAAATGCCAATTTTATTCGCTTTGTTTCG
>CAYHWX010000004.1:0-35301 GCA_964360245.1 uncultured Vicingus sp. | reverse complement strand
TTTACGTCAAAGAAGTTTTTTGTGGGCGGAAGATTTGTCAACTTATGATTCTATTTATAACTTAGGTTTTCATATTCCAATGTATGGCGATCACATAAGTTTGTTTACCTTATTAATGGCTATTTCTATGATATTTTATACCAAGGCAAATAGTCAAATGACTGCTGGTGCTGGCATGGAAGGTGCAATGGCAACTCAAATGAAAATAATGACTTACTTAATGCCAGTGATGATGTTAGTCTTTTTTAATAGTTATGCGGCTGGTTTAAGTTTGTATTATTTAATTGCAAATGTGATTACCATTTTTATGCAAATAGCTATTCAAAAATGGTTTGTAGATGAAGATAAATTGTTGGCAAAAATACAAGCCAATAAAACTAAAGTAAAAAAGAAATCTGGTTTTGCTGCAAAACTCGAGCAACGAATGAAAGAAGCTCAAGAAATGCAAAAAAATAGAAAGAAAAAATAATTAACTAATGAACGCTATTATCTCTTTTTTAATTTTTGCTTCTTTAACAGTAAGTCAGCCTTGTGTTGAGGAAAGTAACCAAATTCCTATAAAAGAAAGTATTTTTATTACCATGGAAAGAACTCCATGTTTCGGTAAATGTCCAAATTATAAAATAACAATTTTTAATACTGGAAATGTAGTTTATGAAGGGCTTCAGTTTGCAGAAAAACAAGGGAAATTCACAAAAAAGTTAAACAAAACACAATTAATTGAACTTGAAGAGCAAATTGAATATTTAAAAATATTTGCATTAAAAAATGCTTACGATTCAAAAATTACTGATATTCCTTCTTGTATTTTGTTTATAAATTACAAAGAAAAGAAGAAGAAAATATTAGATAGAGATGGAGCTCCTGAAGAATTAAAAAGATTTGAAAAATTAATTGATGCTTTAATCATCACAAATGACCTTAAAAAAGAAGAAGAGTGAAAGTGAAAGGGACAAGTGGAAATGGTTTTCCCCTCTAAAAAGAGGGGTTAGGGGTGTGTAAAAAGGTAATTCGCAAACTCTAAACTCAAAAGATGGAAATAGAAATAAGAGAAGTAATTTCAAATAACGATTACAAATCTTTTATAAATGTTCAATTTGATATTTATAAAGGAAATAATTATTGGGTACCACCTATTAAAAAAGACGAAATTAAAGCACTTAAAAGTGAATTTAATCCTGCTTTTCGGTTTTGTAAAGCCAAATTTTGGATTGCCTACAAAGAGAAAAGATGCGTTGGAAGAATTGGAGCAATAATTAATCATAAATATAACGAAAATAATAACGTAAAAATTGGCAGATTTACTCGAAGTGAATTTTTTGACGATTTAGAAATCTCTAAAAAATTGTTTACTACTGCAGAAAATTGGTTAAAAGAACAAGGAATGACAGAAGTGCAAGGTCCACTTGGTTTTACCAACCTCGACCACCAAGGAATGTTAGTGGAAGGTTTTGACCATTTACCATCTGCAGCTTCAGAATATCACCATCAATACTACCAAGAACATTTAGTAAAACTAGGTTACGAAAAAGAAATTGATTGGATAGAATTCCGTTTATTTTTTGAAGGAATACCAGAAAAAGCACAAAGAGGAGCGGAACTTGTAATGAAAAGAAGCAACTTAAGTGTAAAAAATTTTACCAGTAATTCAGACCTTCAAATTTATGCTGTTCAATTATTTGAAATATTAAATGAAGCTTTTAAAGAGTTACACAGCGTTGTTCCGTTAGATCGAGAAATGATTGATTACTATGTGAAACGATATTTAAATTTATTAAATCCTGAGTTTGTTAAATTGGTATTTGATAATGAAGAAAATTTAATCGCCTTTATTATTGGATTACCCTCTCTTTCCGAAGGTTTACAAAAAACAAATGGAAGTTTATTTCCTTTTGGTTGGTATCATTTGAATAAAGCACTTAAACATCCTAAAGTTATCGACCTTATGTTAACTGGTATTTTACCAGAATACCAAGCAAAAGGGGTAACAGCAATATTGTTTTATGAGCTACATAAAGAAATGGAAAAATATGGAGTAACAGAAATGGAGACCACTGGAATTTTTGAAACCAATCAAAAAGTTATTCAAAACTGGAAAAACTACGAGAACATTCAACATAAAAGAAAAAGGTGTTGGAAAAAGACGCTTTAAATTAATTTTTTTCTTCAACTATTTTTCTACTTTTAACGCTTCTTAACTTAAAACTTAATGCAATGAGGATATTAGCAATTACATTATTTACGATTTTTTTAGTTGGAACTTGTCAAGCTCAAGTTGATAAAAAAGACGATGGAAACTATTCTATTCCAACAGATAAAACAAAAAATGATACCATAAAAAACAAAAAAAATGGCCATTATTATTTCGAATTAATTGCCAGCAACGAAGCTACTAGTATTAAAAACCAAAATAGAACCGGAACTTGCTGGAGTTTTTCTTCTTTATCTTATTTCGAATCTGAATTAATTAGAATGGGTAAAGGAAAAGTTGAATTGTCTCCCATGTATGTGGTAAGAAACGCTTATTTAGGTAAAGCAGAAAATTATTTGAGAATGTACGGAAATTTTAATTTTGGTGCTGGTGGTGCTTTTCATGACATACCATGGGTAATTGAAAAATATGGAATAGTTCCTACTAGTGCGTACAGTGGTTTGCAATACGGAGAAGACAAACACAACCACAGCGAAATGGAAGGAATGTTAACAGCAATGGTAAAAGTATTGTCAAGTAAACCTCAAGGAGGTAAACTAACTCCAAGTTGGGAAAAAGCTTATAAAGGAGTTGTTGATGCTTATTTAGGCGATGTTCCTAATAATGTTGAAGATTTTAAATTTAATGTAGAAGGAAAAGAATATAACCCAAAATCTTACGCTAAATATTTAGGATTAGACATGAGTAATTATGTTTCTCTCACTTCCTACACACACCATCCTTTTTACTCAACTTTTGTGTTGGAAGTTCCTGATAACTGGGTGATGAATCAATCTTACAACTTGCCTCTAGATGAGTTGATGATGGTAATGGAAGATGCTCTTAAAAATGGATATACTTTTGCTTGGGGTGCTGATGTTTCGGAGAAAGGTTTTTCTTTTAAAAATGGTTTGGCAATAGTTCCTGAAGACGAATCTACCATTGTAAAAAAAGGAGAAGACAACAAAAATTTTAGCGATGCTGGAGCTGAAAAAATAGCAGATTGTTTTGATGAACCTGTAAAAGAAAAAGAAATAACTCAAGCATTACGACAAGAAGGATTTGATAATCAAACTACTACTGATGACCACGGAATGCACGTAACAGGAATTGTAAAAGATCAAAAAGGCACCAAGTATTTTATTGTTAAAAATTCATGGGGATTAGATAACAATGAATGTGATGGTTACTTTTATGCTTCCTACCCTTATGTAAAATACAAAACAATGAACATTTTGATTCATAAAGATGCGGTTCCTTCCGTAATTAAAAAGAAGCTAGGTATAAAATAACATCATGAAAGTTAACGTAACTGACATCAAAGTAGGTAAAGGACTTGGCGACATCCAGTTTGGATGCACCAAAGATAAATTAAAATACCTTTTAGGAGAACCCGATGAAATAGACTCATACAATTCCTCTGGTGATGAAGAAGAGTTTTTAACCGAAACTTGGCATTATGATGAGTACGAATTTTCAGTGTCTTTTGATGAAGAAGATAATTGGAAGTTAACTACTATCTCTATCAGTTCTCCAGCGTGTAAAATCAACGGACATCAATTGATTGGAATGGAAATGGATGATGTTATAAAATTATTAGCCGAGGCTGACCTAGGCGAGAATGAGTTGGATGATTTATCAGATGAAAGAAATGACCATAAATTACTTTGCTACATAGCTGCTAGCCTAAACCTTTGGTTTGAAGACGATAAACTTTCAGAAATACAGTGGGGAGTTTTATGGAGTGATGAAGACACCCCCATTTGGCCTGAATAAATTAAATAAGTTTAGAAGTTTAGATCTCATCAAATTAATTTATTTCTAATTTCTATTATTGCAATCCTAAATTTTAATACTTAAAATTTTTGTTTCATTTTTTCTTAACTAATTAACAACATTTATAACTAAATGTTATATTCTTAAAATACTAATCAACAATAATGCGTTATTTATCAACAATTTAGCAATTTTTGTTGAATTTTTTGGAAAAAAGTATTTTGAATTAATTTTTTTCTTAACTTGTATTCGCAAAGCAACCATTATGTAAAAAATACGTCTTATAAGTTATATTAATTATTAATAAAAAGTATGAGGTCATTAATTATTGTTATTTTCTCAATGCTCACTCTCTCGGTGTATTCTCAAAAAGAGACGTCGAATAACATTGAGAAGACTAAGTACCAAGCTAGGTCATCTAATCAAGTAATTACATTAACCTTTAATCTAAGCGGATTATCTAAAAATGAACAAGGAAAAATAAAAGATGATATTTTAAATTATAGGAAAAAAATAGTTTCACTTATTCTTGACGAAAAAAATGAAGTTATGACCGTAACCTTCCTCTCTATTTTACCAGAAGAAAAAATATACGCTATTTTATCCTCTCACGGTTACAAAAGCAATTTAATAGAATCAAATGATTTAACAAATTGAGAAAGATGAAAAAAAATTTCTTATTAATAATAGGTTTTGTAATATCGAATCTTCTTTGTATAGGGCAAACAACTTTAATTAATTCCACTGGAGATGGTGGGTTTGAAACTGGGGCGACAGTTGGTGCAAATGGATGGACTTCTAACGGTGCAACTAATTTATGGCAAATAGGGAACGCACCTGGTGGTCAAACTGGTGTAAGGTGTGCATATATCTCTAATGGTGGAGCTGGTGGTACTTGGACATATACAAATTCTGCTAGTAAAACATCTCACCTTTATAGAAGCATAAATTTTCCTGCTGGAGAAACATCTATTACACTTTCGTTTAAATGGAAATGTCAAGGAGAGTCAGGTTGGGATAGATTATTAGTCTATACAAATGCGGCTGGACCAGCATCGGGAACTCCAGCATCCTCAACTACTACATGGGGTACGGCTGTATTAGTTGGAGGTCCTTATAATTCAAATACAACATGGCAAACTGTAAATATTACTCTACCTGCTGCCCTTGCTGGTACTACTAAAAATTTGATTTTTACATGGCAAAATGACGGTTCAGCTGGATCTAATCCACCAGCAGCAATTGATGATATTTCCTTAATTTCTAATCTACCTCCTCCTCCTCCTGCCAACGATTTGTGTGCAAATGCAACAAACCTTCCATGCGGTACTGTTAATTTAGCTGGAACAACTGTAAACACATCAAATATTGCCGACCCATCTGGTTGTGCTAGTAACTATGGCGTTTGGTATAAATTCACAGGTGATGGGCAAAGTACAACAATTTCATCTACTGCTACTTTTGACCACGAAATGGTTATCTCAAGTGGTGCCTGTGCTACATTAACAAATATTACGTGTCAAGATGTTGGTTTGTCTGGTGGTACGGAAACTTATACTTTTACATCAACTCTTGCTGTAACTTATTATATTTATATTGCTCATTATTCAACTAGTTCTACTACTACTGGTACATTCACAATTTCTAGAAGTTGTGTAGCAGCACCTGTTGCCCCTGCTAATGACAACTGTTCAGGAGCAATAGCATTAACTGTTAATCCAAATTTAACGTGTACTACAACAACATCAGGAACAATAGCAGCTGCTACAGCATCCACTGATGCGAACACTTGTTCAGGAACAGATGATGATGACGTGTGGTTTTCTTTTGTAGCAACAGGAACTACTCACTATGTTGATTTATTAAATGTTGCTGGTTCCACAACTGATATGTATCATGCTGTTTATACAGGCGTTTGTGGTTCTTTAACTCAACTATATTGTAGTGATGCTGATAATAGTGTGGCATCTGGCTTAACAATTGGTCAAACTTATTATATTAGGGTTTATACATGGACTTCTACCGGTAGTCAGACTTCTACTTTTGACGTATGTATTACTTCTAATCCACCACCAATAACAGCTTGTTCTGGTAATTTCTACGACTCTGGCGGAGCTGGTGGTATTTATTCAAATGATGAAAGTTATTTTCAATCTTATTGCTCAAGTGTGGTTGGTCAATGTTTAATTATGACATTCAGTAGTTTCGCAACCGAGTCTTGTTGTGATGAATTAACAATATTTAATGGACCGGATATGTCCTCTCCTGTAATTGGCGTATATGCTGGAAGTACATTACCAAATGGTGGAACAATTACTGCAAATTCAGGTTGCTTAACAATTGCCTGGAATTCAGATTTTTCAGCAACTGATAATGGTTGGGCAGCAACAATTAGTTGTGGAGTTTGTCCTCCTCCTACATGTAGTGATGGTGTTCAAAATGGAACTGAAACTGGAGTGGATTGTGGTGGGTCTTGTAGTGCGTGTCCAGTAGTAGGTCCTTGTGGTAATCTAACAAATAATGATTTTTGCTCAAACCCAGCAGTGCTAACACAAGGTGGTGGAGGTTGGGCTAGCTCAACATCATCTATTTATAGTGCTGATGAACCTGCTAATATTAGTATATTTTGTGGTAGTATAGAAAACAATTCTTGGTATGTTTTTACAGCTACAGCAGCTTCAGAAACTTTTGATTTCACAAGTGTAACAAATTGTATTTGGGGAGATGGAATACAAGCAGAAGTTTACGAAGTTGCTACTGATGTGAATGGTTGTTGCACCAACTTTACTTCTATGTCTAATTGTATGAATCCTGCAATTGCTACACCTGGAACAGTTACAGCTACAGGATTAACAATTGGTAACCAATATTATTTAATGGTAGATGGTTGGGCTGGTGATCAATGTGATTTTACTGTAAGTAATTGGTCGGCTACTGGAATATTACCCGTTACACTTATTGAATTTTATGGCTATAATTATCAAAATGGAAACAAATTAATTTGGACTACTCAGTCTGAAGTTAATAATGATTATTTTATTATTCAAAAATCAGCTAATGCTAAAAATTTTGTTGATGCTGGAATTGTAGATGGAAATGGAAATTCTAACAATATAAATATTTACAGTTTCATTGATGACTCTCCTTCTACTGAAGTTAATTATTACCGACTAAAACAAATAGATTTTGATGGTGAGCATGAATATTCTAAAACGATTGCCATTGCTTTGAAAAAAACTATTGAAGTAACCATTTACCCTAACCCATCTAAAAATAATCTCTTTTTTGATGTAAGTGAAAGTAACGATGCAGTATATACCATGGTTTACACCAATGTATTAGGAAGTGTTAGTAAAGAACAGATACAAATTACCGAAGGAACAAACACTTATCAGGTAAGTGAATTTGTTAAATTAACTGCTGGTATCTATTTTGTTCAAATATTTAATGAAAACAACGAGGTGATAAAAACTCAAAAGATTGTAAAAGAATAAGATTTACATATTTAGTTGATCAAAAGCGTCCCTCATCAGGACGCTTTTTTTGTTATTAAATTTTTAATTCAAAACAAAGAAGATGACTGCATAAAAAACGAAGTCAAAGGAATGTTTGTATCATATTCTCACGCCTATGATACAAACATTCCTTCGACTTCGCTCAGGACAGGCTGACTCGTTTGTATCATATTCTCACGCCTATGATACAAACATCGTCCACTTGTTCTACATCTCCTTTCCAGTTGTTAAAAAAAGTTTGGATTTCTTTATATTGAACACTCGTCGATTTTGGGCCTATTTTTTTTAATACTTCTTTAAACCCTTTCCATTTTAATTTTTTTCCTTTTTTCCCACCAAATTGGTCTGGAAAACCGTCAGAAGATAAAAAGATAACATCGCCACTTTTTACTGGTATCGTATGATTGATAAAGTTTTTTTCGTGCTGATAACTTGAAGAACCGATAGATTCTCTATTTCCTTTAATTTCTTGAAGTTGGTTGTCGCTAAAAATAAATAAAGAATTAAATGCTCCAGCGAATTGAAAACTTCCTTCTTTTTTGTTCCAAGTACAAATCCCCATATCCATTCCGTCTCTAATATGTTCTTCAGAATTTTCGAACATTTCAGTTACTATCGCATCCATTTCAGTAATAATTACAGCAGGTTCTGTATGTTGTCTCTCTAATACCACTTTATGCAATGCATTATTAGCAATTAAACTTACAAATGCTCCTGGCACTCCATGTCCAGTACAATCTACTACAGAAAAAATTACGTTTTCTGCTACTTTTTCTACCCAATAAAAATCTCCGCTTACAATATCCTTGGGTTGATAAAAAACAAATGAATCTTTTAATGCTTTTTTAATTTTTTCTTTAGAGGGTAAAATGGTGTCCTGAATTCTTTTAGCATACCGGATACTATCGGTAATGGAGAGGTTTTTATCCTCAATTTCGTTTCGTTGTAATTCAATTTGGTTAAAAGCTCTGGTTAACAATTTATTTTTCTCTCGGGTAACAACAGCTTCGTTTTGTATGCTTTTAAATTGAAATTCAAATTCTATCTTTTTTAGTTTTTGAGCATTGTTATCGTTGAATAGTTCTTCTTTTAATTGGTTGTGTTTGTTTAAGAAAGAATAGGCTTTTTGATACAATTCAATGTTGTTATAAGCTTCTGCAAAATAACGATACAAAGTATATTCTTCTTCTCTGCTCGAATTTTTTAATGCCAATTCAAGTGCTTTAGTAAGCAACAATAATGCTGCCTCGTTTTTTTGTTGTAACATCAACATTCGGGCTTGCATTTGGTAGGATGCAATAATAATTTGCCAATAGTTGCAGGATAAAGCAAATGTTAACCCTTTAGTAATATTTTTTTCGGCTAACTCATAATCCTTTAAACAAAAATAAACCTCTCCAATGTTGTAATACACAATTGCTTGAATATGATTGGTTAAATCTGGAAAGGTTAAACAATGTTTAAAATATTTAATAGCATTATCAAAATCGCCCATTGCCATATACGTGTCACCAATATTGTTGGTAGTGGTTAACAAAGCAGCAACATCATTTGCTTTTTCTCTTAACTCCAAGCATTTTAAATTACAGTCTAGCCGCTTGTTGTAATCTCCTAAAAAGTTATAAACTCCACCTAAAATATCTAAACAAGCTGATTCGCCGAGTACATCATTAAGTCCTTTAAATAATTCTGTGGCTTGCAAAGCACACTTCATTGCTTCACCGTAATTAGAAATATTCTGATAACTTTTTCCGAGTTGTATGAGGCTGTTAGCTAATCCTTTGGTATAAAAATGTTCTTCGGAAAGTAATTTGGCTTCATTAGATAATTCTATTGATAATTGAACGTCTTCATTTTTTATTTGAGATGATTTTTTTAAAATTTCATCAATTTTTTCATGAACTGAAATTACATTACCATCCTCTTCTATTTCAACTTTTTTGTTCATTTTTGCAAAAACAAAATTAAACTAATTAACTATATTTACCCCCCAATTAAACCTTATTAATTTTAATGCTTCAAATAAAAAATAACCTAAATTTTCATGTATGCTTTCTCAACTAGTTCAAGGATTTGATTATTACAGTTGGATAATTCTGCCCATAATTATTTTCTTTTCTAGACTAACCGATGTGAGTTTAGGTACACTTCGTCATGTTTTTATTTCTAAAGGATATCGAACAATTGTGCCTTTACTAGGTTTTGTCGAAGTGTTAATTTGGATTGTTGTTGTTGGTCAAATTATGCAAAATTTATCTAATTGGGTGTGTTATATTGCCTATGCTGGTGGTTTTGCAGCAGGTTCCTATGTTGGTTTATTAATTGAGGAAAAATTGGCACTTGGTTTTCAGGTTATTCGAATTATTACCAACCAAAATTATGATGAATTAATCGAACAATTAAAAAAAGACAATCATGGCGTTACAATAATAGATGCAAAAGGTACAGTTGGTCCGGTAAAAATGATTTTTACTATTATTAAGCGTAAAGAGGTGCCACTAGTGATTAATAAAATAACTGCTTTATTTCCCAACACATTTTATACCATCGAAGATATTAGAAATACCAAACAAGGGGTTTTTAGTAACCCACCTCAACGATTTAATTGGAAATATAGAAAGGGGAAATAAAGTAAATAATTTTAACAAATGCGGGCTCTTAAAATATTCATTTTACTCATTTTGACATTTACAATTAAATTATTTTTACTATTCGATTAAACTTTTATATTTTTAGTAAGTCTAATTACCAAAATTTATTAATAAAATAAACTTATGCTTCTTATGAAAAAATTAATTCTCTTAACATTTTGCTGTATTTTTTTAAATTCATATCAGGTAAAATCTCAAGATTTGTATGATGTAAACAATGTAACTACTGTTGAATTGGTATATTTTGATGCCAAATGGGATTCATTAATGGATGCTTATTATGAAACAGAAAACAGAGTACTAGCAACTGCAACTATCAACGGAGTTGTTTTTGATAGTGTTGGGGTAAAATACAAAGGCAATAGCTCTTACAATGCCAATCAGGCAAAAAATCCATTTACCATCAAACTAGATTATGTAAAAGGCAATCAAGATTATAATGGATATACGTTATTAAAATTCTCCAATGTTTTTAAAGACCCTAGTTTTGTGAGAGAAGTTTTAGCTTACGAAATAATGAGTAAATACACCACTGCTTCTCTATCTAATTTTGCCAATGTATTTATGCAAGGAAGTTTAGTCGGTTTATTTACTAGCATTGAAGCGGTTGATGATAATTTTACTCAACAACATTATTATACTAAAAATTTACCATTATTTAAAGGTGAATTCGTTAATGGTACACCTGCTATTGGCTGCCCTGCCGGACCCAACAAAACTTGGGAATATTTAGGAACAGACACCACTTGTTATTCTCGCCAATATGAAATTGAGTCATCTTATGGTTGGAATGCAATAAAGAATTTTGCAGATACTTTTAATAATTACCCCAACTTTATGGAAGAGGTTCTTTATGTAGATAGGCATTTGTGGACAATGGCTCATCAAAACTTAACAGTTAATTTGGATGCTGCTCATAATATGGGACATAATTATTACCTCTACAAAGATGCTACTCAGCGGTTTAATAACATTATTTGGGATTTGAATGAATGTTTTGGTGTTTTTAGTATGATTGTTGGAGGTCCTCCTGGCCCACCATTAACTACCACTCAATTACAACAATTTGATCCTTATTTTCAATCTACTAATGCAAATATGCCCATAATGAAAAAAGCAATGGACATTGCTCGGTATCGAAAAATGTTCACAGCACACATGAAGACTATTTTAACAGAAAATTTTGCAAATGGTTGGTATGTAACCAGAGCCAATCAACTGCAAACCATTATTGATAGTTATGTAAATGCTGACCCTAATAAATTTTATACCTATAACGACTTTAATAACAATATTACCACAACAATTGGTGGTTCAATAGGAATTCAACAATTAATGGATGCAAGAGTAACTTACATTAACTCCTTAACAGATTTTCAATACACTCAACCTACCATTTCTAATATTATCAATAGTCCGTCAACTCCAGCAGCGTATGATACTGTTAATTTTACTTGTACAATTACCAATACCAATTATGCTTATTTAGGATATCGTTTTAGCAATGGAGAAATATTCAATAAAGTAGAACTATTTGATGATGGTGCTCACAATGATGGAGCTTCAGGAGATGGAACTTATGGTGCTCAAATTATTTTAGATGCAACAAATGCTCAGTATTATATTTATGCCGAAAATAATAACATTGGCATATTTTCTCCAGAAAGAGCAGAGTATGAATTTTATACATTATCCGTTGTTGGTGATGTGGTTATCAATGAATTATCTGCTACTAACACTTCTATCCAATCCGACCAAAATGGTGAATTTGATGATTGGATTGAATTATACAACAACACCTCCTCTCCTATTGTATTAGATGGTTATCATTTATCCGATGCTAGTAATAATTTAACCAAATGGACTTTCCCAAATGGAACTACCATCAATGCCAATGGCTTTTTAGTTGTTTGGGCAGATAATGATACCACTCAAACAGGGTTTCATACCAATTTTAAATTATCTGCTACTGGAGAAGCATTGTATTTGACAGACCCATCCGCTGGTCTTTTGGATGAAACTACTTTCGGTGCACAAACAACTGATGTTACATGGGGAAGATATCCAAATGGAACTGGTTTGTTTACCGCAATGAATCCTACTTTTTCTAATTATAATTCGAACTGGCCTATCAGTGTAAATGAATTAAGTACTGAAGAAACTGATTTTAATATTTACCCAAACCCAGCTAACCAATCTGTAACTATTGATTTTAATACTATTGAAAACCAAACCCTATACATTTATACTATTTTGGGAAACTTGGTTTATCAAACTGAAATAAATAAAACAGCATTCCAATTAAATGTTTCGGATTGGAGCAAAGGAATTTATTTGGTGAAAACGAAAAACAAAGTAAAAAAATTGGTTTTAAGATAAGTAATCGAACGCCTTAAAGAGTATAATTACAAGAAGGAATTTATCTACTCTTCACTAAAAACATTATAAAAAATAGCTAATGGCAAACTTTAAAGAACTTTTACCAAAAATTAATTCGTTTGTATTGGATGTAGATGGCGTATTAACCGATGGAAGTATTTTTGTAACTGAAAATGGAGAACAACTCCGCACCATGAATACAAGAGATGGTTTTGCCATTACTATGGCTTTAAAACAGGGATACAACGTTGCCATTATTTCTGGAGGAACTTCAAAATCTATCTTGCATCGTTTTAACTATTTAGGCATTAACGATGTTTTTATTGGAGTAAAAGATAAAGTAGCCGTGCTTCAACGCTATTTTTTATATAAAAAAATTACCTCCGAAAATGTATTGTACATGGGCGATGACTTGCCCGATTATTATGCCATGAAATTATGTGGCGTGGCAACTTGCCCTAAAAATGCTGCCATAGAAATAAAAGAAATTGTTCATTATATTTCTGATAAAGATGGCGGTAAAGGTTGTGTTAGAGACATTATAGAACAAGTAATGCGCTGCAATGGCAATTGGTTAATACCTAATTCCTAAGGGTAGATTTTAATTAAACTTTTTTTAATAAACTACGCTGAGTTGAGGTTTATAAAATTCGTAGTCGCCAATGCTCATGCTTTGCTTCAGACTACGAATAGTTGGGGAAGTTGTGCAACAGTTACTGCTGTTATGGGTAGTGCTTTATTTAACAAGTTAAGCAACTGCTTTATGTCGTTTACTTGTCTTGTTTTTTGATTTAGAAGTCAACTTTTGTTTTCTAAAGTAGTCGCTAAGTGCTTTTTCCTCCGCAATAGTCAACGAACCTTGTCCGCCAATAAAGTCCACGTCTAATTCTGTTTTTCGTGTTTTCATTTTTATTGATTTTGAAAATATTTATTTATTAGTCTTAATGCAGCATTTGTTTCTAGTATCATTACTCGTCCGCCAAAATGAAACGCACCAAGAGTCTTTTCGTAATGTTTTACAAGTTGTGATTTTGAAAGAAATGAAACATTTCCTTTATGTCCTCTTTGAAACGATAGTTTACAAGCATAAGCAACTAGATTGCCCGCAACACCTGTATAAACTTTTGTCTTTCCTTTATTGAATGGAGCACTTTCAACCAAATGCATATAAACATGGTCGGCTTTTACTTCCAAACAAACTAGTCCTTGTATAATTGTCGGGTTGCCAACAATAGTAAGTTTATATACGTCCCTTGCTGGTTCCTTAAATTCTTCACGCCATTTAAAAACCCAACCGTTTGTCTTTGAAACAAGTTTAAGGTCGTTAAAAGTAAGTAGAGAAATTTCAGTCGCAAAACTGTCACCAGTAACCACATTTTCAATGGAGTTGGTTAGTTTGTCAACGATGAAATCAAGACCGCTTTCGTTTTCTTTTTTCATACTGCTAATTTACGTATAATTGTCTTTTATTACAACAAAAGTTTATGGTTTGTGGTTGGATTTTTAGCATTACCCCTAACGGCAATTGGTTAATTCCTAACTCCTAAGTGTAGATTTTAATTAAACTTTTTTTTTCTAAGCGTAGCTTTTACTACGCTATACTTATTTATAATAGCTTAAGCTATACTTATAAAAAAAGCGTCCGTCAGCTGACGGACACTTAGTTGTTATTGTTTTTTGAATAAACTACGCTGAAATGGGCAGAATTCCCTGATTACTTCTTTTAATCTTTATTTATGCACCCGTGCCATTGTCATGAGGATTGTGCAGAATTCTTCATATAGTAGTCAAAATTTTTAATGTAGTCCTCAAGATTTGCTTCTAACTTCCTTTTATACTCATCAACAAAATAGGTAAGCGTTTTCTCTTTCGCTTCTTCCATTTCTTTTGCACTGGTCCATCCAGTTGCACTCACCCAGGCATTAAACCTCGTGAGACCATACATCATGGATGCACTTACCTCACCCTTAGGAGCATTTTCAAGTTGTTTATTAGACAAATGAATATGTTCATCAGCCCTGTCAAAGAATTTTTCATCTACTTTCATTCTGCTTTATTATTTCTATTGTTTCTGCCATTGTTGGCGTTCTGTTTTTCACGAACAAAGTTATGCTACCTGTTATTTCCCACTGCTGGTGCGATTTTATCCGTCAGCTGACAGAGTACTCGTTTCGTTTCAATTATGTAAATATAAAAAAAGCGAAGCAAATGCTTCACTTAGTTGTTTTTATTTTTTGAATAAACTACGCTGAGATGGGGGTTTTATATATTCTTCATGTTTTTTAAATTATGTTTTTTTCTGACACTTTTTCCAAGTTCTAAATTTGCAAATGGAAGTAAAATATCATTTTCGAACATCAATTTTGTTTTTTCAGATGCATTCATTTGAAACTTTTCGAGTAATTTTATCTCAATTATTTCGGGATTTTTACAATTAAAATGATGAACATATAAATCATTTAGATTTTCTAATAATTTTATCCAATGTCCACCTGCGTGAGGTTTTCTTTCTCCAAATTCGGTTCTATAAAATTCTGAAACTCTATTTCCTAAACCTTTTGAATTTGCTCTTTTGTTCGCTTTTCCAATATAGATTATGTTTTCGTCACATAACCAATATTTAGAAAATCTAGTTTTTAAAGTTTCAAAGTCAAAACTTTTTTCTCCATCAATTATAAAACCATTTACTTTCTCTGTCCACATTCTAACAATATTTTCAGATATTGGACATTCTTCTAAAGCAAAATTTGTATTAATGTCTTTTGTCAATGAAATGATATAGATTCCTTCATCTTGATTATCAATTTTAGTATTCCATCTTACACAGCCCAAATTTGTATAATTTAGGTCTTTGATAAGATTTTGAATACTATTTGACATTATATTGACATTATAAATTATTTTTAAAATTATCTAATATTACTTTATTTGGACTATTAAATAATGCAAAAACATTGTCAGAATTGGCAGTTGAAACTGCAACTATTTTTACTTTTTCATTATTTTCAATTAGTGTTACACTGATTTCTCCCCAAACTGTAAGTTTTTTATAATTAGCAGTAATTTGGTTTAACACATTATTTGTATTTATTGAAGTAAATTCTCCTTTTTTTAGAGCGTTTTCAACTTTGAGTTTTAAACCTTCCAACGTTCCTTTAACTTCAAAATTTTCCTCTTTGCTTTTTCTTATTGCCATAGTTTCTATTTTACGTTTTCGTTCTGGTAAACTTGCCACCAACTTGTTTATAGTTGTGATAAAACTACATATTTACACCCAAATTTGGGTAGAGTAGGTCTGATAATCGTCAGATTTATTTTCTATTCAAATGTATTCATTTTTTTATTAACAACCATCATCCGTCAGCTGACGGATTTATGAATTAGCAACGTGATAGTTCACTAAATCTTCAATGGGGTGTTTAATTATTTTTCCTATTTTAATTGGGTAGTTAGCAGCAATTTTTGTTAATAAATCTTGGTACATAAATGCAATAGACCCAACAAAATGTAAGGTTTGATGTTGGTAATCGGAATATTTGCAAATATTTTTTTCAAAGAACAGCTCTAGCCTTTCCGCTACCATTTTTTGAAAAATTGGATGGTGCTTGTGTTGATAAACAAATAAACAAAATGCTGCTAAAAATCGATTAGGCAAAGCTTCTTTATACACTGCGTTTAAAATGTCGGAGGTAGTTAATTGGTATTGTTTTTTAAAGTCTGTTTCAATTGCTAAGGGCAATTCTTTTCCTAAATATGCCTTAATCAATGTTTTTCCAATATCTGCTCCACTCCCGTAATCTCCCAACAAATAACCTAATGATTGCACGTTTTCTAAAATAACAGCACCATTGTATAAACAGGAATTAGAACCAGTTCCTAAAATAGCAACAATACCTTCATTTTTTCCACAAGTAGCTCTGCAAGCAGCTAATAAATCGTGTTCCACTTCTACTTTTGCATTAACAAAAAAAGTTCGTAAAGGTGCTGCAATTAGTTCACAATTTTCTACTGTAGAACAACCCGCTCCATAAAAAAAAACTTGGTTAACTTGTTCCTTTATTTCAGCTAATTTAGAAGCGGTCAATTCTTTTAAAATAGTTGCAGATGAAATAAAATAAGGGTTAAAACCTATGGTTTCGTAAGAGAACTTTTCACCTTTTTTGTTAGTAAACCGCCAATCGGTTTTGGTAGAACCACTATCTGCAATTAAAATCATGATGTAAAAATAGCTATAAATCCATTTTGTCAACTATTATTTAAATTAATATCTTTGCCAAAAACTGATATTGATGAGTAAAAATAAAAGCAAAGTTATAGCAGTAAACTACAACTTATTTAAAAATACTGCTAAAGGAGAAATGATTGAATCTACCGAAGGTAAAGAGCCTTTAGTGTTTTTATCTGGATTAGGACAAATGATTCCTGAATTTGAAGCCAATGTAGTGAATCTGGTTACTGGAGCAAAATTTTCTTTTGGAATTAAATCGGAAAACGCTTATGGAAAAAGAACCGAAGAAGCAATTATAGAATTGCCTCAAGATATTTTTATGAAAGATGGTAAATTGGCTGATGAAGTAGTAATTGGTAATGTGTTGCCCTTACAAGATCAAAATGGTCATGTACATCCTGCAAAAATTGTTTCGATTAATAAAAACAAGACCATTACAGCAGATGTTAATCATCCTTTAGCCGACCAGGATTTACATTTTACTGGAAATGTGATAGAAATAAGAGAAGCTACTGAAGAAGAAATTAATCATGGACATGTTCACGGAGTTGGAGGACATCATCATTAAGAATTAATGGTATTTGTAAGGGAGTTCTAAAAATTAACTTCGTTGAGCTCGCAAGCTCGGTTGATTTTTTTTATTACACACCCCTTGCCTCCCGAGTTTCGGGATAAACTCTCTTGATAGAGGGGATGTGAAATAGCTTGTGCCGACTTTTCGGTATTAATTTTTAGAACTCTCCTGTAAGAAATTTGAAATATTTTTTTTCTAAAAATTATCAAATTAATGAAATTAACTTATATTTGAATTTTAATAAAATTTAATACAATGAAAAAAGGAACAGTAAAATTCTTCAACGGAGCAAAGGGATTTGGATTTGTTATCGATGAAGATTCAAAAGAAGAGTATTTTGTACACGTAAGCGGTATTGTTGGTCAAATTAAAGAAGGCGACCATGTAGAATTCGAATTACAAGAAGGTAGAAAGGGATTAAATGCAGTAAATGTTAAAGTGATTTAATATTCTTAATTTTAAAAAAATTAAAAAGCCTCCGTCAGTTGACGGAGGCTTTTTTTGTGCTTTTCTTTATGCGGTTAAATAAAACGCAGAGAAAAAAAGAATAAATACCTTAGCGTTCTTAACGTAAAACTTTGTACTCTTTGCGGTTAATCTTTCAATTTACGGATTTAGAACTCCGCTTTAGTAATTGTTGTAAAATTAAAAGTACCGAAACACAAAAAGTAATCGTTAGTAGAATTCCAGAAATTATTACCACATATTTAAACCACACTACTCCACTCCATAATAACCAAATTCCTCCAAATGTTAGCAGGATAGAAATAAATGGTTCGATAATTAATATCTTTTTCAGTGTTGTCGGTAAGGAAGTTATTAATAAGATAATTCCTAATATTAGAAAGATAAAAGACATGCTGATAACGTGGTTGTGAATCATACCAATTATTTCTTTTTCAGATTTTTTAAATTTCATTACTTCAGCATTTTCATCTCCTTCATTTCCGATGTACTGCTCTTCAATTCCGTTGGTGGTGTAGTTGGTATTTTCTTGAATAAATCGTAATCCAACAAAATAACCAAAACTAAGGGTTACAATAAAAAACCCAATTAATAATTTAGCCAACTTTGGCAACTCATGTATTTTACCATTTAATTCCATTTTAAATTATTCCTTTTTCTTTTAGTTCAATTAGTTGTTTAGTCACTTTTTTAATATTTTCATTAATAGATTGTGCGGATATTGTTGCTCCAGAAATATTTTGAATATCATGACCAAATTTCATTTTATTGGGATCTGTTTTTCCAATAAATTGCTTTAACCACCGGTCACTTCCAATTTCTCCTCCATACTCTTCTCTGTAAACCAACAATTTTACTTTTAAAATAGAAAGGTCAAGATTGTAAACAATCATATAATCAAATAGGTTCATTTTTCCTCTTCCTTGTGCTAATATTAGATAAGCACTTGTTTTAGAATCGACTTCAATTTTAAATAACACATCATTTTCTAATGGAAAGGATAGTTTTTTAAGATTTTCTATCGATAAATTTATTGGTTTTTTGGAAATGGTTTTTCCTTGCCATAAATCTGCTAAAGTTTTATCAATTTTTTTGATAGTCGATTTTGATAAATCAAAAGAAAAAAATACGGTACTCAATAAAGCTATCAAAAAAATTCTTTTCATAAAATGCGGCAAAACAATGGTTCCGCAAAGCGGAACCATAAAATTAATGAACTTAATATTAATTTAACTAAAACCAAACCCCTACTCCTAAATTAATTTGTTTTGACGGAGTATTTCCTTCTGCTTTATTATCAAGTAATTGATAATCGGCTTTGAATACAGCACCATCGCTTACTTTGTAATTTATTCCAAAGGTAATGTCTGTTCTGGTATAGGAGTCATTTTTATCAGTTCCTTTAGCAACTTTATCATGCGTGTCATAAAATTCATACCTACCAAAAAGAATTACCTTTTCTTTTGCCTCTTTCTTAAAAATACTTAACACATCATAGTCAATCTCACCATAATAACCCAACATGGAAGAACCTAAGTCTTTTCCTGTAAAAGTATTGTAAGCATCCGAATTTGTTATAGTTGCTTGAATAACTTGAGCTCTAAATTGAAATGCTTTGTATTGATATCGTGCATCTAACCCAAACATAGTCAAACCTACAACCGAAGAATCTGCTCTTGCTAATGCTCCAGTAGTATCTGAATTTAATAACCCATTGTATAGTGTAGATTGAGTTTTTCCTACGTACGCAGCAGCACCAATTTTTAATCCTGATATTCCATAAAAATCAATTTTAGCTGAATAGTTTGGACTGCTTATGGTAGATTCGGCTCCTTTTTGTCTTCCCTTTCTAAAGCCATCACTTCCTCTAAGTGTTCCACCGCCATTATAACCTAAAAAACCATTTACTACGTATGCTTGGTATTTTATCGATAATTTATCAACATTACCAACAAAACCAGCACCTATTTCTCTCCAAGTAGTGGGTATAATAGTATTATCAATATTAGGTCTTTCAACACCGTTATATGTTGGTGGTTCATGATACTCATTAATAATTCCCATCGGAATTAGCATTAATCCAGCCCGAATACTAAAAGGTTCTGCTACTTTGTAATTAATATAAGCTTGTTCTACAAATACTTCTACAACATGTTCAAATTCAATTTCAGTTACAAAATTTACTTTATCATTAAATTGGTAACCCATCAATATTACCATCCGATGAACATCTAAATTGCCGTTAGACCTGGCTGTATCATTAAAAGGTTGGTTGTAATCTATTTGTCCATAACCACCAATGGTTAATTTTTCCGATTTTTCTTTATTATTTTTTGTTTCATTACTATCAACTGTTACTTGTGAAAAAACACTTAAACTAGTGATAAGCAAACCTGACATCATACAAAGTATATTTTTTTTCATTTTTTTATTATTTTTATTTAGACTAATTATAAATAACAAAATAACGAAAATGAAAAAATTGTTACAATACCACAAAAAGGGTAATTTGTGTTCAATTAAGTAGAGATAATATTTTCTTTAACAGCATAAATAACAATTCCTGCGGTATTTTTAATACCTAATTTATACATTATATTTTTTCGATGTGTATTTACAGTATGAGTACTTAAAAACAATTGATCGGCAATTTGTTTATTGATACAACCTTCAGAAATTAATCGAATAATTTGAGTTTCTCGTTTAGACAAAGTAATTCCTGAGCAATTATCGCTACCTCCTTTCTCAGAAATAATGTCTATAACAAGTCCACAATAAAACTGTTTTCCTATATAGGTTTCAGAAATAGCTTCCAATATTTCTGGTTTATCACAATCTAATAATAAATAGCTGTTTATTCCATTTTTTAAAGAATCGACAATCATTGATTTAGAAAGTTTTTCGGTAATGGCTAAAAGTTTACAATTTTTATAAATTTTTTTAATCTCTTTGATAGCTTTAAATCCAAATGACTCATGGGTATAATCAATAATTATAATATCAGGAGAATATTTTGAAGAATGTTGAATAAGGTGCTCCATAGAATTAACAATTCCAAGTACATTATTCTTAATTTCAGATTGAATAATAGTTTTTAAACCTTCTCCAGCAATCTGATTGTTATTTGCAATTAATATATCTATCATTTAATTTAGAATGATTCTAAATAATATTCAAATGTAAATACATTTTTTTATTTATCAAGAATTAAATCAAAATATATTAATATTTTGTCATACCAGCTATTTTCTATAAATTTACCTTACTTATGAAGCATTTTTTCAAATATTTCCCTTTGCTATTCCTTTTTTCGAATAACTTATCCTATGGAAATAATAATGGAATTCGTTTTACTGAAAATAAAGGTCAATGGGAAGAACCCTTTTTATTTAAAGCCAATTTAGGCAACGGAGCTCTTTTTGTTGAGAAAAATTCTTTTACTTATAATTTTTACAATGCCGACAAGTATCATTTTCACAATTTTAATCAAAAGGAAAAAAGTGAAAATTTTAAATCTCATGCTTTTCGGATTAATTTTTTAGCTGCTAATAAAGAGGTTACCATAGCAAGTAAAAATGCTTTTCCAGAATATTATAATTATTTTTTGGGTAAGGATGCTAAAAATTGGAAATCCAATATAAAAGCTTACCAATTAATTCATTACCATAATCTTTACAATAATATTGATTTAACACTCTATTCATTAGGTGACAAGTTGAAGTACGATGTTATCATTAATCCTGGAGGTAAAATTAACGAGGTACAATTGCAATATGAAGGAACTGGTAATTTAAGTATTGATGAAAAAGGAAATCTTCACATTGCTACTTCCGTAAATGAAATTATTGAACAAAAACCTTATGCTTATCAAGTAATTAATGGAGAAAAAATAGAAGTTCCTTGTCAATTTATTTTGAATGAGAACATCGTTTCTTTCAAACTCTTAAAAGACTATAAAAAGAAATACCCTTTAATTATTGATCCTGTTTTAGTATTTGCCAGTTATTCGGGTTCTACAGCCGATAATTTTGGAATGACTGCAACTTATGGTTACGATGGAAGTTTATTTGCTGGTGGAACAGCTTTTAATGTGGGCTATCCAACTACATTGGGTGCTTTCGACAGTAGTTTTAATGGGATAGCTGCTTATGGGATTACTGATGTTGTAATTACCAGATATGATTCTACTGGAACTAACTTAATATATTCGACTTATATAGGTGGAACAGAAGCAGAAACTGTTCACAGTATCATTGCCAACGAAAATAATGAGCTTTACATTTATGGTGCAACTAGCTCAACTAATTTTCCAGTAACTTTAGGTGCTTACGATACCTCGTTTAACGGTGGTTCTTACCTATTTTTTAGTTCCAATGGTACAAAGTTTAATAATGGCACAGACATTTATGTTGCTAAAATAAATCCAACTGGAACTAATTTATTAGGCTGTACTTATATTGGAGGAAGTGCTAATGATGGAGTAAATCATACGGTCAATCAAACTTACGATACCTTAATGAATAATTATGGAGACCAGTACAGAGGAGAAATTATGTTGGATGAAGCTGGAAATTGTTACGTTGCTTCTTCCACAAAATCAACCGATTTCCCTTTTCTTAACGGGTTTGACAACACCTTAAATGGTCACCAAGATGCAGTGGTTTTTAAATTTAATCCCAATTTAACTTCTTTAGCTTGGAGTACTTATTTGGGAGGAAGTAATGCTGATGCAGGTTTCTCCATTAAAGTGGATTCCAGCAATTGTGTTTATGTTGCTGGCGGTACCAATTCAATTGATTTTCCAACCACTCTAGGAGCAATTAATACTTCTTTTCAAGGTGGAAAAGCCGATGGATACATCACAAAAATTGATAGTAATGGTTCTGCAATAATTGCTGCTACTTATATTGGTACTAACAGTTATGATCAATGTTATTTTATCGATATAGATCGATTTGGAAGCATTTACACCGTTGGGCAAACCGAAGGGAGTATGCCAATCATCAATGCTCCTTATGCGAACCTGAATAGTGGTCAATTTATACAACGAATTAGTAACAACCTCACCACCATAGATTATTCCACACTATTTGGTAATGGTAATATTAATTCTGAATTTTCTCCTGCAGCCTTTTTAGTGGATAGATGTGAAAATGTTTATGTTTCGGGCTGGGGAGGAAATATTTTAAATGGAACTCCTTTAACAGGAATGCCAACTACTGCAAACGCTCCTCAACCAACTTCTGGTGACGGGTTTAATTTTTATTTATTTGTTTTAGAACGGAATGCACAATCCATGTTGTTTGGAACTTATTTTGGTGGCAACTTAAGTCAAGAACATGTTGATGGAGGAACTAGTCGTTTTGATAAAAATGGTATCGTTTACCAATCCGTTTGTGCTGGATGTTGGAGTAATGATGATTTCCCCACTACCACTGGAGCTTGGTCGAACACCAATAACAGCACAGGATGTAATAATGGTATTTTTAAATTCGATTTTGAAATTATTCCAAAAGCTGCATTCTCAGTTGATACATTTCAGGGTTGTGCACCTTTAACAATTACTTTTACCAACACCAGTAACAACAGCGATACTTATTTATGGGATTTTGGAGGAGGTGATACGACTTCTCAAATATTCAATCCTATTAAAACTTACACTACACCGGGTATTTACAATGTTTCTCTTTTAATAACAGATTCCATTTGCAATACCGTTGACACAGCATTTCAAACAATAACTGTTTCTCCTCCAATAACTGTAAGTGGTGGAGATACAACTATTACTTGCGATACCACCACTTTGGAAATATTTACAACAGGAGGTGCTACTACTTTTATTTGGTCAACTAATAATCAATTTACAGATACCCTCAATTCAAATTTAAGCGATTCGAGTTTATTCGTAACAGTTTCAGATACTACTTGGTACTTTGTAATGGCTACCAACGGAGTTTGCTCTGCTTTGGATAGTTTTTTAGTTAATTATGTTGGTTTTCAAATTCAAACTCATGATACAGGAACCTGTTTAGGCGTTCAAGTTCCATTGTGTGTAATCAATCTTTCTAACTATTCGCTTACTTATAGTTGGACTCCCGTTTCTTCTATTATTAGTGGTGCCAATACTGCTTGTCCAGTAGTTAATCCCGATTCAATAACTACTTATACGGTTATTGCTCAAAATTCTTATGGATGTATCGATAGTGATACTGCACAAGTTACTCCTTCTGGTTTTAATCCAAACAACATTAATATTTGGGCAGATAAAGACACTTTATATGATGGAGAAGGAACTTACATTCATATTACTCCAAATAGCGGATTTACTTATTTATGGTCGCCTCCATTTTTCTTAAATAGCTTAACTTCTTCCGACCCATTTGCAACTCCACCAACTACCATCACTTACACCGTGCAACTAACTGAAATTTCTAGTGGTTGTGTTTATACGGTATATTATACAATCTATGCTTTTGAAGTCAACTGTGGAGAACCTGATGTTTTTATTCCGAATGCGTTTACTCCTAATCAGGATAATGAAAACGATTTCTTGTTCGTGAGAGGAAGAAATGTTAAAGAGATGGTTTTAAAAATCTACGACCGTTGGGGAGAATTGGTTTTTGAAACAGACCAACAAAAAAAAGGTTGGGATGGGACTTTTAATGGAAAGTTTGTTGATCCAGGTGTTTTTGTTTACTACTTAACCATTACCTGTGTTGACGGACAAGAATACTTTAAAAAAGGAAATGTAACTGTAATTAGATAAATGGTGAATGGGTAAACAATTAAAAATAGTACTCTTTTTTCTTCTTTCTTTTTTCTTTCTTTTTATTCAAGGTCAAGACATTCACTTTTCTCAATTTTATAACTCACCTTTAAATTTAAATCCAGGATTAATTGGCTCGTTTAATGGAGATTATCGTTTGGTGGCTAATCAACGTTCGCAATGGAGTTCGGTTACTACACCCTACTCCACTTACGGTTTGAGTGTTGATGCAAAAAGCATTTTTAATTCTCCCATAAGTACAGGATTATCAGTTTATAATGATAAAGCAGGAGATTCTGAGTTTAGTACGCTACAAGTAGCTTTAGGAGTTGCTTATAACATTCCTTTAAAAGATTCCTCTCAAAGTATTATTGTTGCTGCTCAACCAGCTTTTACGCAACGAAGCATCAACTACAATGCATTGCAATTCGACAATCAATACAATGGTAATTATTACGATGCTAACCTTGGCAATGGAGAAACATTTGCGAATGATGGTCGAACTTATTTTAATTTGCATGGAGGTATTTCTTGGAATTATAAAATTGCTCAACGAAAAGAAATAACTGCTGGTTTTGCAATGCACAACATTCTAAAACCACAACAAACATTTTTTAACGAAAACATACCGCTTCATCAACGTATAACACTTCATGCTAGTGGGTTATTTGCTGTCAGTGACAAAATAGATGTTTTACCAACTATCCTATTTCAAAAACAAAATACATTTAAAGAAATTATTTTTGGTGGTCAAGGAAAATACCACTTGAACAATGGAAATTACAAAGCACTTTATGCGGGAATTTGGTATCGGAATTCTGATGCTACCTATTTTAATGTTGGTTTAGATTATGCCAGTTTTCATTTTGGCATCAGTTACGACCTCAATTTATCTTCGTTAAGTGTTGCCAGCAATCATCGTGGAGGATTCGAATTTGCTGTCATCTACATCATCCAACGTTATAAACCCGATATTAAAAGATATAAAGCTTGTCCAAATTATATTTGAAATTCGCAATGACGTTAACAAAAAACATTCTTGTAGCTATTTTTTTGTGTCTAGTTTCATTCACCATTAACGCTCAAAATCAAAAACAACTCGTAAAAGTTGGCGATCAATTATATGGTGAAGGAGATTTTTACGGAGCATCCATCTGGTACAAACAAGCATTAGACATCGATTCAACTTATTTAGACATTGTTTTTAAATATGCCGAAGCACTTCGAGGATATAACGATTATGCCAAAGCCGAATCAAAATACTTTTATGTTTATAAAAAAGACAGAGGAATAGTTTATCCACTTGCTCCATTTTGGTATTCGATGATGTTAAAGTATAATGGTAAATATTCCGAAGCAAAAACTTCTTTTAAACGCATTAAACGATTTTTCTCTAAAGACAAAAAAAGTTATTATTATTTAAAAGTGATGAACGAGACCGAATCCTGTGAAGAAGCCATAAAAATTATGAAAGATTCTGTACTTGTTGACATCAACAATATGGGAAGTTCTATCAACACCTACAGCAGTGAACTTGGCGGAACACTTTTAAACGATTCTACTGTAGTTTATTCCTCCTTGAGAGATGAAAAAATGCAAGGCAATAATATTGTTGTCGATACTTCTTTATATTTAGTTCGGCTTTTTAAAGGTGTTAAACACAATAACACATGGGAGTTGGATAATAAATTAGATGAAAAAATTAATGAGCCAGGTTTTCACATTGCTAACGGTTGTTTAAATGCCAAAGGAACTGTTTTTTATTATACCCGTTGCGACAGAAGTTTTAATTGTAAAATATACGCAGTTAATTATGATAAAGGAACTTGGGGAACTCCTTATGAAATAAAAGAAGTAAATATGGAAGGAAGTAATTCAACACAACCTTCTATAGCTGAAGTGGAAGGAAAAGAAGTTTTATTTTTCTCCTCCAACAGAACTGGCGGTAAAGGACAATTGGATATTTGGTATGCTCATAAAAACGAAAATGGCTCTTTTACAACTCCTGCCAATGCTGGTGAAAACATTAACACCATCGAAGATGAAATAACTCCCTTCTACCATCCTAAAGACACAGCCTTATACTTCAGTTCTAATTGGCATTATGGGTTAGGTGGTTTTGATATTTTTAAATCTCATTCCAAACTTACTAATTTTGAAAAACCAGAAAACGTGGGTTATCCAATCAATACCAGCACCAACGATTTTTATTATAATATTAGAAACCATACTGCTTTAATTACTTCAAACCGAAATGGTTCTTACCCTAAAAAGGGAGAAACTTGTTGCAACGATATTTGGGTGTATGAAATTCCAGATACCACCAAACAGATTTATACTACTTTGGAAGAGTTAAACCGTTATTTACCTGTGCGGTTATATTTTCATAACGACCACCCAAATCCAAGATCGACAGATACGTTGACTGATTTAAACTATTTTACTACTTACAAAGAATACACCAAGTTATTTAATGAATATAAGAAAGAATACACGCAAGGTTTAGCTGGTGACGAAAAAGAAGATGCTTTAATCGATATCGAAGATCTTTTTGGTGAATACATTGATAAAGGAGCTAATGATTTGCAATTATTTACTCCTTTGTTAATTAAAGAATTAGAAGCTGGAAAAACCATCACCTTAACTATTAAAGGCTTTGCTAGTCCTCTCTCCAAATCGGATTACAATGTTAATTTAACCCTACGTAGAGTTTCGAGTTTAATTAATTATTTGAGTGAATACGATAACGGTAAAATTTTACCCTACATTAATGGTACGGCAAAAAATGGAGCCAAGTTAGTTTTTATGAAAGTTCCTTTTGGAGAATACCAATCTGTAAAAACTATTAGTGACGATATAGCTGACAAACGTAATTCTGTTTATAGCCCTGGTGCTGCTTACGAACGAAAAATAGAAATTATTGCCATTCAAGCAAGTGACACCAGTAGAATAGCATTGGATGGAAGTGTGTTAGAGAAACTACCATTGTTAACATTTAAAGACACTTCCATTCGTTTAAGTCTTAACCAAACAGAAAAACAATTAAAAATTATCAATAATGGTGAAGCTCCCTTGAAAATATTTTCAGCAACATTTAGCTGCGAAGGTTTTACCATTGATTTACCTGCCAAAGAAATACCAGTGATGGAACCTTTGTTTTTAAACCTGACTTATCACCCTAAAGAAGCAGCAGCTAAAAAATGTACAGTCGAATTTTTAACGAACACGATTCCAAATAAAATAAGGAAAGAAATTATTATTGAATAGTTATTCCTCTTCCTCAAATATTAATTCGGCATCTTTTTCCCAAATTTCCATCTCACATGGACTGCAATTAAATTTTAATTTGTATTCGTTTTCACCGTTTTTTAAAACAAGAGGTTCAACTACTTTTTCGCCCATAGTATCAGGTTGAAATCTAGGGCATTTCCCCAACTCATATTTTACACAATATTTGGTGGTCATCACTCTCGATTTTCCTAGTTCCCACTGCAATTCAAATGCTTTTTCAATTTCCGATACGCCATGTCTATGGTAAAATGCTCTTGCCAATTTATTCGAAACATTGTAGGTAAAATCCAGTTGAGCAACAGGGTAAGGATGAGTTGTTTTAGTAAGCGGAGCTTCTTTTCGATGGTAGTTTTTGATTCTAATGTCAATCAATTGCTCCAAAACCACTCTTCTCAATTCGTTAATTTTAGCAATAGGTAAAAACCAGTTGTCTGAAAATTCAACAATAAGTTCGTCAATAATAAAAGGTGTATTTCCAGTTTTTGAAAGTTGTTTTTTAATAGTTGGAACTATCGAATCTTGGTTTTTGCTTAGTTCCTTATTTGTCGTTATCGATGAAATGCTTTTGTGGTCGTCTTCATCTATTGCAGCTAGTAAAAAGCCATCCTTTGTTTCAGTAAACCGAAGTTTTACACCTATTTTACGAATGGCACTATCTTCTCTTTCAACCAGTTTGTTAAAAGCAGCATCTGCATTTCTATAAATCAGCGTTCCTTTTTCTATTGGTTTTAAAACATTAGGAATTACCACTTTGTTAGTAACTGTATTAATTTGAAAGCCATCAGCCTCTCCGTTGTTATTGATAAAATAAAGACCATCGCCATTGTTCAGTTTTTCAGAATTTTCGATAACATAACCGTTGGGTTTTACTTCAATTAATTTTCCAATAAATTGCCCTTGAGATTTAGGACTTTCCCACGAACCTATTTTTTCTTTTCGCTGGTTCACAAAATAATCGGAATAACCTCGGTTAAAACTTCTATCCATTTCTGCTTCAAAGTTGTAAAATGTTCTACCAGAAGAAGCTTTTTGATAGGTATCGTTATTTTCTAAAAAAGCGTCTAACTTTTTTCTCAAAAAAGAAACATTATTTTTTACATAAACCAAGTCTTTTAACCGACCTTCGATTTTAAAAGAGGTAATTCCAGCTTCTATCAGATTAGGAAGTTGATTGCTCAAGTCTAAATCCTTAATAGATAACAAATGGCTGTTTGCAATTAACGTTGTTCCGTTTCCATCAATTAGGTTGTAAGGTAATCTGCAATTTTGTGCACACGAACCTCTGTTGGCACTTCGTTCACCACCAGCAATACTCATGTAACAATTACCACTAAAAGAAACACACAATGCACCAGAAACAAAAAATTCTAAATCAATAGCTGTGGCTCTGCTAATTTCTTTAATCTGATCTAAATTTAATTCACGAGCTAAGACAGCTCGTTTCATTCCTGCATCGGCAAGAAACTTTACATGGTTAGGGTTTCTATTATTGGCTTGTGTGCTGGCGTGAATTACAATAGGTGGCAAATCCATTTCCATAATTGCCATGTCCTGTATAATGATGGCATCAATACCAATGGCGTACAATTGGTGTATTAATTTTCTGCAATCCTCTAATTCGTTGTCGTACAAAATAATGTTGATGGTAACAAAAACTTGTGCTTTAAAAAGGTGAGCATGTTTTACCAACTCTTCAATATCTTCAACTGAGTTGGTGGCATTAGTGCGTGCTCCAAATTGTGGTGCTCCAATATATACAGCATCAGCACCAGCATTTATGGCGGCTATCCCTTGAAATAAATTTTTAGCAGGGGCAAGTATTTCAACTTTCTTTTTCATACAGGGTGTAAAAGTAAGGTTAAAAATTAATTT
Source organism: uncultured Vicingus sp. (assembly GCA_964360245.1). GTDB lineage: Bacteria > Bacteroidota > Bacteroidia > Flavobacteriales_E > Vicingaceae. The sequence goes on along the minus strand of CAYHWX010000004.1, from coordinate 5,593 downwards.
GTTTAAAATCGTTGTAAGGAGTATAAAAGTTGTTTTTTAATTTATTTAAAAATAACTTTAAGTGGGTTCTAATTGCATGGAGCTTCAGCAGTCCAAGTGTTGAGAAACACTTCTTTAAGAGTGATGTCACCCATCTTTTTTTCGAAAGTTTCTACTTTTCCAGGAACTAAATAGAAAAAACCCTGCATATTTTGGTAATACCTTAACGTAAGGAGTTTACAACTGATAGAAGCACCTCTAACCGTGTACACTTTAATGGTAGCCATTCTTTTCCCGAGTGAAACCACTTCGTACGAATCAAAAAACAAACGTTTTTCAGTCAATTTTTTTTCTTCAATCATTGCCAATTCATCCTCATGCAAAAAGCCGATGGTATGTTTTCCTTCTTTTAGGTGCTCCATAAACATACTGATGAGTTTGGTTGCTTCATAAGTTTTGGGAACATAAACTTCATTACTAGCAAACTTATGTTTAGAGGGAATTATAGTATCGCCAGACAATGTAACAGTTGCTGCAGTTAAGTTTTGAGTAACCCAACTCAACAACAATAGTATAATTACAAAGTTGTACTTCATCTCTTACTTTTGCAATTTTTGTTTTTGCTTTGTTTTACTGAGTTTATCGAAGTATAAACAAAGCATATCAATCATTTAAAATAATATACTCTTCGATAGGCATAGTAAGACAAATTTTTGTTTTGATAACATCAAAACTTCATTTATCAACTATTAAGCCAAGTAAAAAAATTAAAATGGCAAATCATCGTCCTCTGCAGGAGCTGAATCTATCTCTGGAGCAGGTACTTCGCTCATTGGTGCTGAAGAGCCTTGTCCAATTCCACTAATTTTCCAAGCATCAATATTGTGGTACCATTTGCCATTAAACTCTCGTGATGAAACATTAAAAGCGACTTCAACTTCTTGACCATTGCCAAAATCTCTAAGCATATTAATTTTTTCTTCACCAAATAAACTAAAACAAACTTGTGGGTTAAACTGAGCACCTGTATCCACTACAAAACTTTGTTTTTTCCACTCTTTTCCAGCTTGGCTCTTGCCACTTTCTAGTGCTAAAATGCTAACGATTTTTCCTTTTACAACTAAACTCATATTTCTATTTTTAAAATTGGAAAACAAATCTAATTATTAGTAGTGTTAACAACGATTTTAAGTATTAAAACTTATAAACAATTATTTCCTTGCATTTATTTACATCAAGTTATTATAATGGCGAAATTTATACCGTAGATAAACTAATTATTAATAAATAGATAGAAGTCCTTAACAATAACCTTATTAAACTTTCCAATTAAGCTATGATTCATATACAACTTTTTACCTTTAACGATTTTCAAGAAAACACGTATGTTCTATCTGACGAAACAAAACAATGTATCATTATTGACCCAGGTTGTTATAGTGCTGAAGAGCAAAACACATTGGGTAACTACATTAAAAACAATAATTTAATTCCAATAAAACTACTCAATACGCATTGCCACATCGACCATGTTTTAGGAAATAATTTTGTTGCTTCAACTTTCAAAATTGGCTTGGAAATTCATGCCAATGACGTGGAAACCTTAAATTCAATTGCAACCTATGGGCATTTGTATGGATTTAATTGTGAACAATCTCCAAACCCTGTTGCTTTTTTAAAAGATGGTGACGAAGTTAAATTTGGAAATTCCAAATTAGAAGTTCGTTATGTTCCTGGGCATAGTTCCGGACATATTGTTTTGGTTAGTGCTAAAGAAAAATTTGTTATTTGCGGAGATGTTTTGTTTCGAGGAAGTATTGGAAGAACTGACTTGCCAGGTGGAAACTACAACACTTTGATAAATAGCATAAAAACTAAATTATTAACTTTAGCTGATAATTTCAAGGTTTATTCGGGTCATGGACCTTCAACAACTATTGGTTTTGAACGAGATAATAACCCTTTTTTAAACTAATTATCATTGAATCATAGTAATATTAACAAATACGCTCCATCTTTTCCGCCCAATTACCAACCAAAAAAAGATAGAAGCTTTACTTTTATGATTGTTACTGTTCTCTGTTTTTTTATCGGCAGTGGACTCTCTGTCGGCTTTTATTCCCTTACTTTAATAAGCATTTTCGATTTTTCAAAATTTATCGCCACATTTGCTGTAGTTGGATTTTTAATTCCCATCAAATTTTACCAAACATCGCTTCACTTTATTAAATATGAAGTTATTCTTTTTAACATCATGGGTGTTGCTCCAATTTTTAGTGGACTTTTTTTAGTTATCAATTTTATGTTTGCAACAAACACTAAAACACAAGATTTTAAAATCGAAAAAATCTATTTTGAAGGCGACCAAAATTCTAAAGTAGCAGGCGTTGTTCTAGAAAACAATATATACTCTGATGAGCGTAAAATAGTTGAATTAGCTGATTTTAATCCAACAGAATTTACTGGAAAACCTATTTTTAGGGTTACTTTAAGTGATGGGTTATTTGGATACCAAGTAATTAATGAAAAAAAATTGGTTAAATAGCATTTAATTCATTCACCACCAATTCAGACTCATAACCTTTAGAAATGAGGTATCGGTAAAGTTTATCTCTTTTTTTAAATTCATCCGATTCGTTCAATATCTGACTTTTCTTATCAATTAATTCTTTCATCGTTTTAAGGTATTTTTCTTCATTAATTTCTAAATTAATTGCATCGTTAATTCTTTTTCCACTAATGTTTTTTTGTATTAATCCTGAAACTATTTTATTCTTCCCCCATTTTTTAATCAAAAATTTTCCTCTCACATAAGCTTCAACAAATCGAGTTTCGTTTAAATAGTTTTCATCTACTAAATAAGCTATTATTTTATCCCAATCCGATTTTGCTACCTGCCAAGCAAAAAATCGTTGCTCTAAATCTAATTTGCTTCGTTCTTGAAATGAGCAATACCACATTGCTTTTTCTAAAGCCCTGTCGTACGACATATTTTTATAAAATTTGGTCAAGTTATCCTATTAATTTTGGAGTTCAAATTTAAACAATTGCAAAATAAAAAAGCCTTTTACTTATTTCAACACCTAAATTAAAAATCAGAAAAGAAGCATTTATTACTTTTTTTTTATCTTTAACCATGATTAAAAATTTTAATTTTTTAAAAAATAAATGGATTTATGGTGTTTTAGCCATCATTCTCGCCATTGTTTGTTATCATTATGTTCCTGATGTAACTTACCCTCAAGCTCCAATAATGGCTGCTATTGTTACTTTAATGGCTGTATTTTGGATTTTTGAAGTTGTGCCAATTGCCATCACTTCTCTTTTTCCTATTTTTCTTTTCCCCTTATTCGAAATTTTAGATACCAAATCCACTGCTTTATTTTATGGTAAAGAAATTATTTTTTTGTTTTTGGGTGGGTTAATGTTGGCACAAGGAATTCAGCAATCTAATCTTCACAAACGAATTGCTTTGCACATTGTCAACATTATTGGAAGCAAACCCACCAATTTAGTGCTTGGTTTTATGGTAGCTACTGCTGGATTAAGTATGTGGATTTCAAACACAGCAGCAGTTATGGTAATGATGCCCATTGGGTTATCCATCATTGAAGAAATTAAGGAAGCAAAAAAAGCCGAACAATTCATCGCTAAATTTGCAGTAGCCGTCATGTTGGGGATTGCATACGCTGCCGATATCGGTGGAATGGCAACACTAGTAGGAACGCCACCCAATATGGTTTTTATTGAAATGTATCATGATTTATTTCCAGCATTACCAAAAATAGGATTTACTCAATGGATGTTAATGGGCTTGCCTCTTGCTATCACCTTTACTTTTACTGGTTGGTTATTAATGACTAAAGTTATTTTTAGAATGCCAAAAACTCATTTTTTTGAAAGTCACGAGGTTATCAAAGACCTTCTAAAAAATTTAGGGAAGTTAAGAAGAGATGAATTATTTTCAGGTGTTATTTTTTTAATTGCGGTCGTGCTATGGATAACAGGTTCTGACATCACATTAAGCGATTCTTTTACAATACATGGTTGGAGAAGTACTTTTGGTTTGGAAAAAGTTAGCGATGCTGCCATTGCTGTTGCAACTTCTATACTCTTATTTTTGATACCTTCAAAAGACAGACCAAAAGAAATGCTTTTAAAATGGAGCAAAGTTCAAGAATTACCTTGGGGAATTTTATTGTTATTTGGTGGTGGTTTTGCTATTGCTGGAGGTTTTGATAGCAGTGGATTATCTCAAGTTATAGGAAATTTATTTACCCATTTGGCAATTGATTCACCCCTATTAATTGTTATTATTGTTTGTACTATACTCACTTTATTAACAGAAATAACTTCTAATACCGCTACTACTACCTTAGTACTTCCCATACTTGCAAAAGCTAGTATTGTATTGGGTATCGACCCAAGAGTTTTGATGATTCCTGCAACCCTTTCAGCAAGTTGTGCTTTTATGATGCCAATTGCCTCACCAACACAAGCCATTATTTTTGGTAGTGGTTATGTTAATATCAAACAAATGATAAGGGCAGGTATTTGGTTTAATATTTTAGGAATTATTGTTATTACGGGTGTGTTTTTTTTAGTGGCAAAATTTGCTTTCGGAATAACTATTTAAGTTAAGGAAATAGGGATAAAAAACTGCAAAATAGTAACCGCAAAAGCAAAAATTAAATAACCAATAAATAGAAAAACTAAACGTAGCATTTGATACGCTTTTAGTATTTTTATAGCTTCAATAATTAAATTGGTAAGCTTCGCTGAGATTGGTTATGCGAAAGGTAATTCTTGAACTTTATTCCAATTTTATAAATGAAAAATACAGTTGATTAAAATATTTTAAAAATAAATAATTATGAAAACATTGGGTAAACTAGTTGCAGCAATTATTCTGTTGAGCAGTTGCAGCAATAATCAGGCACAACAATCAGTAGCAGTTATAGAAAATGTTGATGCCAAACAATTTAAAGAACTTGTTGAGGCTGGCAAAGGAATTATTCTTGACGTGAGAACGCCAGAAGAGGTTTCGGAAGGATATATCAACAACGCTAGTACCATCAATTTTTACGACGATGATTTTAGTGCTAAAATTAATTTGATGCAAAAAGATAAACCAATATATGTGTATTGTAAGTCGGGCGGAAGAAGTTCGCAAGCTGCTGAATTGTTGAAAAAAAATGGGTTTATCAAAATTTATAACTTATCAGGTGGAATATCTGGTTGGGAAAATAGTGGTTTCCCAATAGTTAAACCTGACGGAGCAAAAGATGAAAAAATTCAGCAAATAACTTTGGTTGATTTCAACAAATTGTTGTTAACCGACCAACCGGTGTTGGTTGATTTTCATACCGTATGGTGCTCTCCATGCCGAAAGATGGCTCCAATTATTGATGGAATTGAAGAAAAATATAAAGAGAAAGCTGTTGTGATGAGAATTGACATTGATAAAAGTAAAGAAGTTAGAAAAGAATTTAAAATTCAGGGTGTACCTGTATTTATTCTTTTTAAGAATGGAAAAGAAATATGGAAACACAATGGGATTATTTCAGAAGAAGAATTAAAGAAACAAATTGAAGATAATTTATAATTGATTTCA
>CAYHWX010000003.1:0-68143 GCA_964360245.1 uncultured Vicingus sp. | reverse complement strand
TTAGCTTGGCTCTTGATAAATTATTTAGAGGAGAATAACATCTTGCACAAGCAATTTGCATATCATCATGATTGTCGCAGGTGTTGCAACGAGAATGGTCAACTACAATTTTTTTTCTATAAATGCTTCCATCCTTAAATTCGGGTAAAAATATACATGGCGATTTTGCCACAATTACAGAAACACCTTGTGTTGCCAAAGCCTCGTTTATTTTGCCAAAACTTTCTTTTAAATTAAAAGGGAAAATAGACTCAACATATTGAGCTCCCATGCCTCTTATAAAAGGCAATAAATCTATTTGATGATATTTATTTAGGTGCGTTGCCCCGGGATGGTCCTGATGTCCGGTCATACCAATAGTTCTGTTATCAAAAATTATAACCAGAATATTAGCTTTGGTATAAATGGCATTCAATAAAGAAGTAACTCCCGAATGAAAAAATGTTCCATCGCCCAACATAGCAACCGTTTTATTACTTTGGTTGGAATTGCTGAATGCCTCAGAAAGTCCTTGTGCCATAGAAACACTCATGCCCATGTGGTTAATGGTGTCTATCATTTTAAGCGGTGGCAAAGCTCCTAAACCGTTACAACCAATATCACCACAAAGTATTACATCTGGATTATTTCTAGGAACAGCTAATTTCAATGCATAAAAAGTTGCTCTGTGAGGGCATCCGGCACACAAAGTTGGCGGACGAACCGGCAATTCTTTTACAATATTCTCAGCATTTTTTATTGGAGTATTTTTATTTTTTAAGGATTGGTCTTTTGTAAAATCAAAAAGTGTTTTTTCGATGCTGTCTAATGAAAATTCTCCTGTTGGAATCAAGGTGGAGAAACCCTTTCCGAAAATAGCAGTTTTAATTGTATTTTCTTGAGCAACAATCCGAACGTCGTTTTCAATGATAGGGTCTAACTCTTCGATAACTATTATTTTCTTTAATGGAAGTTTTAAAAATTCTAAAACAATAGCTGTAGGAAATGGACAAATTAACCCAAGGTTTAGTATGGAATAGTTGTTTTTTGATGCAGAACGCTCCAGTATTTCTTTAACATAAACTGTTGTAACGCCACTGGTAATAATTCCGATTTTTGAATGTTGATGATGTGTAATTTGGTTGTATTTTGCAGCATGCTCGTTAATAAAATCGGAACGAAGTTTATTTAAAAGCTGAGCATGTGCTGCGGCTGTTTTTGCAGGAATATTGATGTGTTCCGGGATTCTTTCGAATGAAGCCTCATTATTTTTTTTCGATAATTTTCCGTAGTTGATAACTCCTCGTGTATGTGAAACCCGAGTGGTAAGGCGGACAATAACCGGAAGTTTTAATTGTGCTGAAAGTAAAAAAGCCGATTTGGTTTGTTCCAAACTTTCTGCTGGTGTAGCAGGGTTAAACATTGGAACCGATGCCATCTTTCCCCAATAACGAGAATCCTGTTCGTTGGAACTAGAGTGACAGCCCGGGTCATCACAAACAATAATTACCAAAGGTGCAACAATGGTTTGATAGGTAATACTCATTAATGCATCGCAAGCTACATTCATGCCTACGTTTTTCATTACACATAATGCACTTTTATTTCCGATGGAATAAGCAATTGATTTTTCTAACGCAATTTTTTCGTTGATGCTGTATTCAAAATATATTTTATTGGCTGTTTGTGCAGGGTATTTTTCAACGTTTTCTTTTCTGTTTTGGAAAGAATAAACATGAGAAAAAACTTCAGAAATTTCGGTAGATGGTGTGCCGGGATAAGAAAAAACGCCATCAACATTTGCTTCAATAGCACCTCTTGCAACAGCCACATTGCCCATTTCACAAACCTTAAGTGGTGCTGAATAAGAAGTTAATATGTCGATTGTTTTTTTTATCATTAAATTATTTTTTCGGCTACCATTTTTTCTATTTCCTTTTCGGTAATTCCAATTTGTTGATATACTTTATTGTTTTGTTCTCCTAATCGTGGTGGACAATTCAACGAAAAATTATTTTTTTCAAGAAATGCTGTATTGTATGATGGAGGAGAAAGTTTCACTTCTTTACCGTTCGGAATTGTTGTTTTCATCATACAAACATCAACAAATGGCAATAAAGCGACTTCTTTAACAGTATTTACGGGAGCTGCTGATAGATTTAAGGAAATGCATAACTCGAAAAATTCTTTGGTGCTATAGTTTTTACTTAATTCTCCTATTTCTTTATAAATGTTTTCTTTTTCCTTCATCCTTCCCTCGTTTGTTTTACGATTTTCCGAAAAAAGTTTTTCAAACCCTTTGTGAGAAACAAATTTGTGCCATTGCAAATCGTTACCTATGGCTAAATAGAGATAACCATCTTTTGTGGGATATGCGTTGCAAGGGATAAAACTTCGGTGCTCATTTCCACTGCGAGTAAATAATTCACTTTCGTTTTTTACAAATGCTAATTGTGGTAAAGCGGTTATCAACCAACTTGCCGCACATTGTGCCATTGAAATGTGAATTTCCTTGTTGGTATTACTCTCCAACATTGCAAGAACCACTTGAGTAAAAGCTTCATCACCAGCCTTTAAATCAATGATTGGGATGCCGCAAGGAACAGGTAAGCCGTTAGGTTCTCCGGTAAGGTAAGTAAAACCCATCATGGCTTGTAAAGCGGGGTCATAACCTGCTCTTTCCGGATATTCCGGACCCATTGCAGAAATACTGCACCAAATAATATCAGGGTTTGCTTCTTTTAATGTTTCATAATCGATGCCTAGTTGTTTGTAGCGTTTGGGCAAGGTGTTGCACATAAATACATCAACATCCAATTCCTTAATTAATTTTTTAAGTAACTCTTGTCCTTCCTTTTTTTTCAGATTAATGGTGATGGCTTCTTTACCAGTATTTGGTGCAATATAATATGAATGTAAATCGCTAAAACCTAAATCGGCACCAATGTATCGGTTTGGGTCTCCAGCGTTTTCGCCATCTTCTGCAGGGGATTCAATACGAATTACACGCCAACCTAATTGTACAAAACGTTGTGTTGCATAAGGTAATGCAAGTGCTTGTTCGAGGGATAATATGATTTTTTGTTTTTTCATGTTCTTAAAAAAAGATAGGCTCTTTAAATTCACCATAAACATCTTTCATTACTTGAACAATCTCACCAACTGTTGCATATTCTTTTACTGCTTCAATAATTGAAGGCATAAGGTTTTTATCTTCTTTTGCATCTTTTCTGATGGTATCTAATTTTTGTTTTACCAATTCATTGTTTCTTGATGCTTTAATTCGTTTTAATTTTTCTACTTGCTTGTCGGCAGCTTCCTGATTATAAGGATGGAATTCAACGGGTTTACTTTCTTCTTCTCTGGTAAAAATATTTACACCTACTTTATCCACTTTCCCGGTTTGCATTCCCATTTCTCGTGTGTAAGCTTGTTTAGAAACAGATTCTTGAATTTTTCCAGTTGCAACAGCATTCACAATTCCGCCCCATTTATCCACCATTTTCATTTCTTTTTTAATTTCTTCTTCAAATTTGTCGGTTAATGCTTCCACATAATAAGAACCGCCAAGTGGGTCAACGGTATCGCAAATTCCCATTTCGTGAATCATAATTTGCATGGTTCTTAAGGAGATTTCTGCAGAGTGTTCTGTGGGAATGGTGTAGGCTTCATCATAACTACACAATGCCATCGTTTGAGTTCCAGACAACGCACTTATTAAGGCATAATAAGCACTTCTTACAATGTTGTTTTCTGGTTGTTCTTTGGTTAAACCACCACCGCCACCTCCGGCAATCATTCTTAACCAACACGAATCATCATTTTTGGCTAAATATTCTTCGCGAATTATTTTTGCCCACAATCTTCTTCCGCCTCTAAACTTGGCAATTTGCTCAAATAAATTTCCATAAATATCGAAGTTAAATGATAGTCGAGATGCAAAATCATCAATATCAATTCCTCTACTTAATGCTCCATCGGTATATGCTTTTGCGATACAAAATGCATACGCCATTTCTTGAATGGGGTTAGCTCCACTTTCTCTAATGTGATATCCACAAACACTTACCGGACTATATTTTGGAACATGTTGAGCACAATATTCTATGGTATCAACAACCAATTTTACTGATTTGTCAACTGGAAAAATCCAAGTTCCACGACCAATAAACTCTTTTAAAATATCATTTTGAGCCGTTCCTCTTAATTTACTAATGTCATAACCAGCTTTTTCTGCCATCGCAATATACATAGCAATAGCAATAATTGCAGAACCGTTGATAGTTAATGAAACTGTAATCTTATCTAAATCAATATTCTTAAAAGCAATTTCAAAATCATCGAGCGTGTCAACGGTCATTCCAACACGACCAACCTCACCCATCGCTCTTGGGTCATCAGAATCCAATCCACATTGTGTTGGTAAATCGAAAGCAACATTTAACCCTGATTGTCCGTTGGCAATTAAAAATTGAAAACGTTCATTAGTTTCTTCCGGAGATGCAAATCCAGCATACTGACGAATAGTAAAAGGTCTTTTACGATACATGGTGTTATGAATTCCTCTTGTAAAAGGGTATTCGCCTGGCATTTCGTGTTTGCTGTTCGAGTTTTCTACATCTTCAGCAGTATAAATAGGATTTACTTCAATGCCCGATTCAAGGTAAACTTTCTTTACCCCTAAATCTTCGGCGGTATGTTTTATTTTATTTTTTGTATTCATTTTTTTAGAGTTTCGTGTTTGGAGTTACTAGTTTAGAGTTACTGATTTCACCTTCACTTTTTCATTTCTTTAAAATAATTAACTACATCAACCACTTTTGTGCTTGTTGCGAAAGCTTTTGAAGCACCAATTTTTTCCAATTTTGCAACGTCTAGAGGTGGGACATTTCCTCCAACAAACCAAGGAATATCTAGTTTATTTGCATCCATTACTTCTTTCATTTTCTGAGCAAGAAATAAATGTGTTCCTGAAAGAATAGACAGTCCAATGACATCTACTTTATTTTCTATTGCCATTTGCACGATTTCATCAATGGTTTTTCTCAATCCAGTATAAACTACTTCAAAATCGGCTTCAATTAAGCCATGTGCAAGAACTTTAACTCCTACATCGTGTCCGTCTAATCCAGGTTTACTTAATAATACTTTCATATTTTTTAACTAAGATTTTATGTTTATTTATTTATTTTCTTTTTTCTTTCTGCTAATACAGCCTGAATACCCAACAGCAAGAATAGGCTCTAGAAAATTAAAATGTTGACTTGCTTTCCCTCCTTCAAGAGATGTATTGATGTCAGGCATATTGATGTATCCTGCTTTTAGTTTTCCCAAAATAAAAAAGTGTTTAAAAAAATCAACTTGTAACCCAACACTTGCAGAAATACTGTATCCTGCTAAATGAAACGATTTTCTTCCTTCGTCATTGTTATGTTTTGGTTCTCGTTCGAGTACTTCTACTTCCGAATCCGGAATCATCATACCCAAACCAAATGTACCTTGAGCTGAGAGAGCATTTTTACCATTTTTTGAAATCCAAAATTGCTCCAAACGTCCTATTTCAAATCCAAAATCATTTAATCCATCACAATGTTCAAATTCTTCAACAAATTCACCAGGTAAAGAGTCCAAATCGTCGGTATGAAGAACTGACTCCTCAGATTCCTCCCCAACAACGACCATAGTATTATCATAAGTACCCATGAATTCTCCACTAGTAATTTCTCCAGTAAGATATGTTGCTTGTTTATCCATGCCATATTTCATATGATCATGCCCAAATGTTAAAAACGTTTTGTCATTAATAAAATATCCGACTCTCCAGTTAAACATTGGGATACTGAATGTGCCAGGATTAATGTAAGTAGTAAAATCATGCTTTACTTGATCACTTGTCGCTGTTATGTCGGTAATTGTAAAATCATATATGTCTCCAGTTAAATGAATATCACTTTTGCTAAAATAAGCTTTTGGGTAGCCCCAATAGAAATATAAATTTCCTTTTCGCTTAAATATGTGTCTAGTTTCTGTATTCCCATTATCGGAATTTACAGTAGGTGTTATTGAAACACTACCATTTTCAGGTTCAACTTGAGAAAAGCCAAAAGACGAAACGAATGAAAGCAATACTAAAATTGCTAATTTGATTGTTTTTTTATTTGTCATATTATATTTTTTTAATTTTCATTATTTAAGACAATCACAGAAGCAATTGCTCCTGGACCACCAATATTGTGAGACAGACCTCTTTTTGCACCTTTTACTTGGCGTTCACCAGCTGTTCCACGAAGGTGATTGGCAATTTCAACCACCATTCTTATTCCCGTTGAACCAACTGGATGCCCACAAGAAAGCAACCCTCCACTCACGTTTACAGGAATTTGTTCTCCTAAATGAGTTGCTTTTCCTCGTATCATGTCTTTCGATTCGCCTGATTTACATAAACCCAAATCTTCATAAGTCAACAATTCGACTATTGAAAAACAGTCATGCACTTCTACCAAATCAATTTCATCAATTGGTTTGGTAATTCCAGCCTGTTGATAAGCCATTTTTGCTGCATTACGTGTTGCTTCAAAAGAAAGAAAATCGTGGTTGGGGTCGAAAAAAGGTAAATCCCAACCTGTAGAAACTGACAAGCCTATTCCGTCAATATAAATTGGATGATGTTTTGTTTTATCCACATCTTCTGCACGAACCATTATTACACAAGCAGCACCATCAGTTGTCGGACAACTATCCAAAACAGTAAGTGGGTCGGCAACCATTGGCGATTTCATGACTTCTTCTAAAGAGCAAGGTTTACGATAAAATGCTTTTTCATTCATAGCACCATGCAAGTGATTTTTTACAGAAACATTTGAAATATCTTCCCGTGTTAAACCATATTCTTTCATCATTCGGTTAGCATAAACAGCAAATGTGCCTGCTGCAGTAAACCCTTTTTGCAAAAATGGATGTCCGTATTCAACCATCATTTTAACGATACTATCTTGTGGTTGACGATCACGAAGTTTTTCAACTCCTAAAGCCATTGCCACATCACATTCGCCAGCACGTAGAGCATTAACTGCGTTTCGAATTGCATCAGCCCCTGACGCACAAAAATTGGAAACTCGTGTTACAGGAATATTGTACAAAGAAAGTGGCTCAGACAAATCCATTCCACTTCTGCCTTTAAAAACGCCAATCTCTGGAAATGCAGTTGAAAGCCAAGCCGCACCAATTTCATCCATTGAAATTTTAGCATCAGTTACCGCTTGTTTTGCTGCATCACGAACTAAATCATCGTAACTTTGATGAAAAAGTTCACCAAACTTGGTAACACCTATGCCTATTATTGCTATGTCGTTTTGTCTTTTCATAATGGTATTGCTTTCCAGAAATAATTTGGTTTTTCGTCGTTTTCAATCATTTTTCGTAATACTAGTTTCACTTTTGAGCCGATTTCAATTTTATTGTTTTCTGGATACATCGTGTCCGTTTGCTGAACAGTAACCCTTCCACCGCCATCCAAATCAATTACCAACATGTGAATTGGAGGAAATGAACTCGGAAAATAATGTTCGCTTGTTAAGGTATATACAGTTCCTGTCGATGATAATTGAACTTCTGAGAATTTATCGGCTTTACATTTTTTACAACGAGTCGATTTTAAATAATATATTGTTCCGCATTCATCACATTTTAATCCTTTCAAATATTGTAAAGTGTCTTTTTCACGCTCTTGCATCATTTCTGATGAGAACATTTCTTTGGTTTTGTATTTTGCTGATTTGAAATTTCCAGCTTTACGTAACAATAAATAATCCTGATAGGTTTGAATTAATTCGTTGTTTTTTAATTGATTCTGTAATGTTTTTTCATGATTAGTTTCATGAGTTTTAATTTCAAAAAAGTTTGTTCCATTGGTGTAATCAGCTAACAAAATAAGCCCATCCCCGATCCTTCCCTTCGGGAAGGGAGTTGATTCCAATTCATTAATGAGTAACAACAATGCATGAGCAGCACCTGTATTTCCAATTTTAGACGAGAGTGTATCTTTTGCAAATTGTGTTTCTTCAAAACCTGCTTTTGCAAATATTCCTCCTGCCATTCGAGCATAAAGTGAATTTAGAATGACTGCATCATACTGTTTTGGATTGGTAATAAAATCTTTTAGTGAAGAAGTCAAATTGGTTTTAAACCCTGCATCACGACTAAATCGTGGGTCGTATTGAATATTATTTCCTTTGTAAGAAAACTCTTCAGCCAGTGAAGAACTGTAAGATTTTGCTTCTGTAATTTCTGCAATCCCTTTTTCATTGCTTAATAATATTGCACAAGCAGCATGACCGAAAGTAGTCGAAAGTTCTTTTCCGATAGCAGGAAAATGAACATCAGCAGCTACAACTAATATGTTTTTGTATTTTCCAGAATCAATCAAGGTATTTGCCAATAAAAAGGCATCAGTTCCACTACGAGTTGAGTTGGTAAAATCAAGAGCTAAAATTCCCTGCGGAAGATTTAATAAATCTGCTAAAAAAGAAGCATGATAGCGGTTGGTAAAAACTGAAGTTGATGTTGCAAATAGGACACCATCCGGTTTAGAGTTTAATGTTTCAAGTTTCAAGTTTGCTGCTGCCTGAAAAGCAAGTGTAATCAAATCTTCATCAGCGAAACAAACTGATTTAGTAATACTTTTCTTTCCTTTTGGGTGAAGAATGGCGTCCTCAATCCTAAAATGAGGCAAAGCAATTCCGTATGATTTTAACTGACTCATTTTTTATAGTATTACCTTTTTGTTATCATTCAAATTATCTGTCGAAGTTTCGTTTAATAGTTGAAACATTTTCTCTTGATCAATCTTTTTTGAAATTTTATTTTCATTAAACACCTTAAGTAGTGCGTCCATAGAAAACATTTCTGACTTCATCAATAAGTAGAAAATACAGTAAATAGAAGCACTTTTAGCTCCTCCTCTTTCTCGAAAAGGGAATGAAATTACTTTAGCATTTGTTTCAGGCAATTTTAAAGAGCTATCTATATAAACTATTCCGTCGATCATGTTTACAAGAGTTTTTCGTGCATATTCTAAACCATCAGAAGATGTTATGCAAATCACATCAGGACTTGGCGAACCAGTATAAAGAATTTCGTCAGAAGAAAGAATAATTTCTGCAGCTGAAAAACCAACACCAACAGTTACGGGGTAACTTCCTTTTTTTGTGCCATTCAAACCTGAAGTCATTCCAGCTTTTAACAACAATTCTGCAGCCGATTGAACACCTTCGCCAGCAGAACCACATAACATTAAACGGATTGGTTTTTCTAATTTAACTGGAAATAAAGTTTTGATTGCATCGTTTTCGTTGAAAAGAGGTTTGAGTTCTTTTTTAATTTTTGTCTTATAAAAATCAACATCTCTATCAACAAACTTATTTATTGTAAGGCCAGCTTGTTCTACTACTTTAGAAAGTCTCATACCCGGATTGGATTTTACGCCATAACTCGGACATATTTCCATTACTTCTACTAGTGAAAAACCTTTTTTTGAAAATGCTTCAGCCAATTGTTTAGAAAAATCAGAAACACCTTCGATGCGAGATATGTAGGAAGCACCATCTACGGCTTCAATTAATTTACAAATATCATAACCTTGTTTTTCACCACCTTCAGGCATTGTTGGAGTTTTAAATCCAAACGGAGTAAATTCGCTTGGTTGTCCACCAGTCATTCCATAAAGAAAATTATTATGTACGACAACAGTCATGTTAAATCCATTATGAGCAGCATCAATCAAATGTTGCATACCTATTGTTGCTCCACCATCACCAATAAATACAATTACTTTTTTATCGGGGCTATTTAAAGCTGCAGAAACACCTGATGCAAGTGCTACCGAACGCCCATGAAGTCCGTGAACAGTGTGAGTTACAAAAGATTTATCAATAATTCCATGACAACCAATGTCAGTAACCAAAACAACATTTAATGGGTCATATCCTAAAAGTTGTAATGCCTTTTCAGTATTAGCTGCAATATGATTGTGACCACATCCTTTACAGAAGGGTAAGCTTTCGTCTGTTAAAAAACTTTTCTTTTCTTTTTCCATTTCCACAGTAATAAATCAAATTATTTAGCTAAAATTTCTTCCATTATTTTTGATGGAGTAATCATTTCTGCAATTCCATTAACACCACAAACTTTTTTATTCCCAAATTCTCCAAACAAAATCTTTTTATATTGACCAGAAAGGTTTTCTTCGGCAATCACTATGTTTTTATATTTATCCATAATATCAAAATAGATAGGAGGAACTGGCAACAAGGTTTTTGGTATTAAATGTGAAATTTTTTCACCTTTTTCTCTTAAATTTCTAACTGCTTCTCTACCAGATGAAGCTGTGATTCCATATGAAATTAAAAGTGTATCTGCACCAGTTTGAGCATCGTATTCGTAATATAAATGATTTTCGAGGTTGAGAAGATGTTTGAGTTCTAATCGTTTAGTATTTTCAATTGCTTCTTTTGAAGTGTTTTGAATAATTCCTTTTTGATCATGTGTTGATGCAGTAAATCGAACTTGATGTTTTGTATCGCCCACAGGTAAAAATTCAGGAACAAGTGATTTATTAATTTTATATGGCACAAATATTTCAGTAGAAGAATACTGTTTTCGTTCAATAATTGTTAGTTCTTGAAGTTGTGAAATAGCAAAACTTGATAGCGTCATTATTTCTTCTTTGGAAGTAAGTAAAACAACTGGAGTTCTCAAATCAAT
Organism: uncultured Vicingus sp.; assembly: GCA_964360245.1. GTDB lineage: Bacteria > Bacteroidota > Bacteroidia > Flavobacteriales_E > Vicingaceae. The sequence goes on along the minus strand of CAYHWX010000003.1, from coordinate 57,403 downwards.
AGCCATTTTCATTGCTTTGTTTGATAAATCCCAACAATCTTTCATGTTACTTACACTAATAACTGGCAGAGAAAATCCACCAGATATTGCACCAGTAAGCATAGCTAAATCACCTTGTGCACCACATGTCGCACTGCCAGTTGCTGGTCCAAGTCTCTGAACGAGAACGATTAACATGGGCAATTCCATCATATATGCCATGTTTATCGATTCAATCATTAAGGCAAAACCTGGAAATGATGTAGCAGTTACAGGAAATTTCCCAGTAGTTGAAAAACCACACATCCATTGAAGTGTAGAAATTTCATCAGGTGCTGCAAAAAAAGAAGGGAAGCGTTCTTTTGAATAAGAATATAGAAGGTTTGCAGGTGTAATAGGGTAACCGATAAAAACGTCTGCACCAGACCTAGCTAATGATTCTATTATCAATTCAGAACCATTCATAATAAGTTGATTCTCTTTTTGTTCAATTTTCATAGCCCTAATTCTTTAGCAATGTTATTTTTTAAAATTTCGGATGTTCCTCCGCCAATCAAAGTAAATCGAGCGTCACGCAAGTATCTTTGCAACGAATATTCAGTTGCGTAGCCATAAGATGCTAAAACTCTTGAGGCTTGGTCGCAAATGGAGTTGGCACATTCCGATGCATACAATTTTGCGATCATTGATTCTTTGTGTCTTGGCAAGTTTTTATCGCTTAAATAAGCTGCATAAAACACATAATGTTTTGCCGTTTGTAATTGAACTTCCATGTCAGCAAACTTCATTTGTATCGCTTGAAATTTTCCAATTGGTTTTCCAAACTGAACACGTTCTTTGGCATATTTTAGTGCATCTTCGAAAGCTGCTGTTGCAACTCCAATCGAAAGTGCTGCTGTCATTATTCTAATTTCTGCTAATATTTCCATTAAACAATTGGTACCGCCACCAATTTCTCCTAATAAATAATTTTTTGGTAAGCTAACATTATCAAAAGCAACTTCACTGGTAACCGAACCACAAGCACCTAATTTGTTGATTTTTTTACCTACTGTAACTCCTTTAAAATTTGAAGGAACAAAAAAGATGGACAATTTATCATGGTTATCTGTTTTTGCCAAAACGGTAAAAAAGTTGGCAACCGGTGCAGATGTAACCCAAGTTTTTTGTCCAGTCAACAAAAAGTGGTCATCTTTAACCAATGCTTTTGTTTGAATGGCAAATAAATCACTACCAGCATTTGGCTCGGTCATACAAATTGCACCAATTTCTTCTCCTTTTAAAGCAGCTTCAAAATGTTTTTTAACCTCATCATCACCAAATCGAAATAAAAAATAAGTTGCCATTAACGATTGCATGGTACATGCTGCTGCAAGCGACATAGATCCCCGAGAAAGTTCTATCACTGCTAAACAGTAGGAAAGAATATCCATATTTGTGCCACCAGCATTTTCTGGATAACGCATTCCGAAAAAGCCTAAATCACCCACTTCTTTAAAAAGTTTGAGTGGAAATTCAGCATTTTCATCAATAGCTGCTGCTTGAGGCATAACTCTTCTATCAACAAAGTCCTTGAAGGTTTGTTGTACTGATTTTTGTATGTCGTTTAATTCAAAATCCATTTTACTAGTTTAGAGTTTTGAGTTTACTGTTTCGAGTTTTGTCTAATTCAAATTTTTTAACTATTGCCATAACTTTAAACTCTTAACTAATCAGCAATAACTGCTGTTGCTTCGATTTCTATTAATGCCGGATGGTCTAGTAAATCCACTACGAAAATCATACTCATGCATGGATAATGTTTTCCCATAATATTTTTCCATATTGTACCAAGCTCACTTCTAGTTGCTAAATATTGAGTTCTATCTTTACAGAAACAGGTCATTTTGCAGATGTCTGTAGGTTTTCCTCCTGCTTTTTCAACAATAGCAACAATATTTTTTAACGCTTGTTCAAATTGAGGAACCAATTTCTCACTTGCAAATTTCTCTTCGGGAGACCATCCAACTTGTCCGGCTAAAAACAACGTTCTTCCTTTTGCAGCTAATATTCCATTCGCATATCCTTTAGGAGTTGACCAACCTTCGGGTAATATTGTTTCGTGTGTATTCATTTTAGTATAGAGTTTATGCGTTTAGAAGTTTATTCAATAATCACTTTTTTCGAATAAACCAATCCATTATTATCTTTCAATTGTATTAAATATATTCCACTATTTATGTTCTCTCTACTTAGTATTACTCGATTATCTTTTACATCTGTAATTGAATGAACAAGTTTTCCAGTAAAATCGAAAAGATCTAATCGATAAATATCCCCAGTAAAATTTAAAAATTTAACAGTTGTAGAAACAGAAAAAGGATTTGGATAAATATTGATATTTGCATCTTTAGCGATTTCGTTTACAGATACATTTACACAAATAATTGTTTGACTAACTGAACGAGTATGGAGATCTATAGTTCCATTATATTCAACACCACCATTTCCAGCAACAAAAGTAGAATTAGAAACATTTGAAATTGCTGATTTAGTAACTGTTACATTGTTTTGATTGCAACCACTATTTCCGGAAGCATCCATTTTAACAATGAAAACATTATCACTTACTTCACCAGAAAATGCAAATCCGCCATCAGCAGTTTGAATAACACTTCTAGCATAAGCTGCTCCCGGAATTCCATATATTTTACTCCATACTACATTTCCATTAGCATCAATATTTACAAGAAGAGCATCATCACCACCAAAACTATATGTTGACCCAGAAATAATAAACCCACCACTCCCATTAGAACATACAGCATCTGCATAGTCTGTTCCTCCTCCATCATAAGCATAAGACCATTGTTCAACACCTGCAGCATTTGTTCTCACCACATAAAAATCATTAGTTGCCCCTGAACTAGTTGTTTCTCCAACAATCACAAAACCATTGTCAGGTGCAGGTAACTGATATAATGCACTAACTCTATCATCTTCAGCAAATGTACCGTAAGTTTTATTCCAAAGTAAAGTTCCATTTACATCAATCTTTAACAGAAATGCATCATCTTTATAATTTGTAGAGTTTTCAGAATCGCCTGTAATAATATAACCACCATCTGAGGTTTCTCTAATTTGATTTCCATTATCTGAATCAATATCTCCGTAGGTTTTTGACCATTGTATTGTTCCTAATGAATTTAATTTTATCACATATATATCAGAACTTCCTTGCCCATAACTGTATGTATAACCACAAGCAACAAAATCACCAGTTGAGGTCTCAATTATCGAGTATGACCATTCACCGCTTGATGAAGCGCCACCAATTATTTTAGTCCATATTGTATCCCCAATACTATTTGTTTTGATAATGAAAAAATCATCACCTGACAGAATCCCTCCTTTAAACCCTGAAATAATATATCCTCCATCAGAAGTTTGCTGAACACTTTCTCCATATTCGTCAAGCGTACCTCCATAAGTTTTAGTCCACATTAAATTTCCGTTTAAGTCAAATTTGTGAAGTAGCACATCACTATCATAAGTAACAGGATATGTTGTCTCACCAATTGTTGCATATCCCCCATCAGATGTCTGAATAATTTCTCTGGCATAAGAATAATCATAATCTACGCTTAAATAAGTTTTTTGAAAGGTAGTTTGTGCCATTGAAGTAATTGAGATGAGGCAAAAAAGATTTATTATTAGTCTTCTCATAAAATTTTCATATTTAATTATAATCATCTGCACCTGTGTTCTATTTCAATAATCCATATTCATTAATCGCTTGTTCTTTTGTAATCACTTCATTTCTTAAATCCCATTTCACAGCTGCTCTATCTCTTTCCTTAGGGTTTCCGTATCCACCACCACCACCTGCAACCTGTTTATATATTGTACCGTCAGGAATTCCTTCAACGATATCTTTACTTTTTGGAATGTGATTTTTTCCATCAGGATAAGTTAATGTGATGCTGTTTAAAACACTTCCTTTTCCTCCAAAAAGACCATAATTTGGTTCTACATCGCCATCGCCAAACACTACCATTTTTGTATTATCTCCACCCATTTTTATAACGGTTTCAATCCCTAATCCTCCTCTCCATTTTCCTACACCTCCTGAATTGGTGAGGTATTCGTGTTTTAAAATTAAATGTGGAGTTTGTTGTTCATACATTTCATAATCTTGGTCTAATAACCCGCCGGAAGCGTCAATCATACCAATATGGTCGTAACCATCATCTCCTGATAAAGCTCCGGAACCTCCTTTTAATCCCATAAAACAGATGTCAACATATTTCTCTTTGGTTCTAGGATGGTCGCCAGTAAACAACGAACATAATAAATGATTCCAACCGGCAGTAACTCTCCCTGGCATGGCAGGACCCAATGCTTTAAAAATTGAATCGGCAACTTGTGGACATAAGTGATTTCCAAAAGTTGTTGCTTTAGGATAGGAAGCATTTAAAATAGTTCCTTCGGGCACGATATACGTTAGTGGTCGAATCATACCTTGATTATGAGGAATGTTGGGATTAACCATTTGCAAAAATGTTAAGGTAATTGCTGAGCAAGAAGATGTATAAGTTCCATTTACAAAGCCATTGGTTTGAGGAGAACTTTCAGAAAAATCAAAAATAATTTCTTCATCTTTAACAGTGATGATGGCTTTTATTTCAAAGGTTGAACCCGGATGTTTTCCGTCGTAATAAACCATGCTACTGCCTTCGTATTTTCCGTTGGGTACTGAAGCAATTTCTGCTCGCATCATGGTTTCGGTGCTGTTAAAAAGTTCTTTTTTGTGAGCTTTGTAACAAGCTATTCCGTATTTACTAACTAATGCATTTAGCCTTCTTTCGCCTAAACTACAAGCTCCAATTTGTGCTTTAATATCTTCCTGAACCATGGTTAGCCTTATGTTGGCGAAAATCAAGTTCCAAACATCTTCCCTAAATTTTCCTTTTTCATATAATTTAACAGCTGGAATTCTTAAAGCTTCTTGCCAAACTTCTGTGGCATTTGGATTGTATCCTCCCTGAACAGCCCCACCAATATCTGCTTGGTGACCTTTTGCAGCCGACCAACCGATTAATGTTCCTTCACAAAAAATGGGTTTGAAAATAGCCACATCGTTATTTTGATTGCCCATAGAGAATACATCGTTGTGAATAATAACATCTCCTTCGAAAATATTTTCGCCGTATTGGTCTAAAATAACTTTACAAACGGGTCCTAATGAAAAACTCAAAATTGGAAGGTTCTCGGTTTGTTCCAACATATTTCCTTCAGCATCATATAATCCTGTAACGAAATCTTTTGCTTCGCACAAAATTGGTGAGCGTGTCGTTTTTGTTAATGAAATACTCATTTCATCGGTTATCGATTTAAACGCTCGTTGAAAGATGCTCAATAATATTTTATCAATTTTTATCATCAGTTTTTAGTTTAGAGTTTCGTGTTTAAAGTTTCGAGTTTCTTTAACTCTGAACTCGAAACTTTAAACTTTTTAAACCCATCAGGCATTAAAATTTTGTTATAAACAATAAATGCACCTCCAATTCCTGTTTCGCAGTTATAGTTTTCGCCTAAAAAAACAGTGGTATTTACTTGTTCGATAATGGCTGGCCCATTTATTTTAAAATTGCTGTTTAAGATGTCACCATCGTAAACAGGAACTTCCTGCATTTCATTTTTTTCGGGTACATAAGCCATTCTTCTTCCTTTCAAAGCTTCTTGTAATGTATTAGCTCCTTTTGTGATGTTCCCAGATAATGAATGTGGTTTTTCAGTTATGCCAACTGCCCTAAATCGAATGTTAATGACTTCTAATTCTGTGCCTTCTACTTTTAAATCATAACCAAATTGACGACTGTGTTCTTTATGGAACGCATTTTTTATGGCTTCCAGATTAAAACCATAAACATCGTCCATCGAAACTTCTAAAGGAACTTCGTGGTATTGACCAATGTACCTTAAATCTAATGATGGTATAAATTGGATTTTATCTTCTGTAATTCCTTCAGCAATCAATGTTTTGACAGATTCAGCTTTCATTTCATCGTACAATTTCAAGAAAGCAACTTTATCTAAACCAGAGAATTTTGTCATGTACGACCGAACATAATCGTGTTTTAAATCGCCTAACAACATGCCCGCTGCACAAAAAATTGGTGCTACACTTGGAACAACAAACATTGGTATTTCTAACTCACGACAAATTTCACCTGCATGAATTGAACCTGCTCCTCCTGCACAAATCATTAAAAATTCTCTTGGGTCGTAACCTCTTTCTACCGAAACCTGACGAACACCTTGAGCCATGTTCATGTTGATGACACGGTACATTCCTGCAGCAACTTCTACAGCATTTAAACCAAGATTTTTTCCTAGGCTTTTTTCTGTTACTTCTATTGTTTTTTCTTTGTTCAGTTTATACTTACCTCCGGCAAAAAAATTGGGGTCTAGATATCCAAGTATTAAATCAGCATCAGTACAAGTAGGTTTTTCACCACCTCTATGGTATGAAATTGGTCCGGGTAAAGAACCTGCACTTTTGGGTCCCATTTGCAATAATCCTCCATTGTCCACCCATCCAATACTTCCTCCACCTGCACCAATGGTAATAATATCTAATGTGGGTAATGCCACTCGGTATCTATCAATATCGGCATAGGTACTGGTAACACACTGTTTGTTTACCACCAAAGAAGCATCAAAACTGGTGCCTCCCATATCCATGGTAATGCAATTATCATATCCCAATAAATTGGCATAATATGCACCAGCAATAGGTGCAGCAGCAGGACCGGAAAGAACGGCTACGGCAGCAATTTTACCTGCAATTTCGGGAGTTACAACGCCTCCGTTCGATTGCATAATCATCAATTTACCGTTGAAATTGAGTTTTTTGAGTTTTGCTAATAATGATTTTAAATAGGAATCTACTACTACACCAATGTATGCATTTACTACGGTAGTACTAACCCTTTCGTAAAAACGAACAGATGGCAAAACTTCATAAGATGCAGAAATATAAGTGTTTGGTAATGCTTTTCTAAGATATTCAGTGGCTATTTTTTCATTTTCACTGTTCAAATAAGAATTCATAAAACAGATGGCAACTGCTTTTACGTCTTCCTCTTTTATTTTTGAAACGATAGCATCTAATTCAGTAAAATCAATTGAGTGTAAAATAGTTCCAATCGCATCAACTCTTTCATTTATTGTGTATCGTAAATATCTGGGAACTAAAGGTGTTACGTTTTTGTAATGATTATCATATCGTTCTTCGCGAATACCTCTTCGCATTTCTAACGCATCTCTAAACCCTTTAGTGGTAATTAAAGCAGTTTTTGCTCCGCCTAACGTCAATAATGCATTGGTGGCCACAGTAGTTCCATGAACAATGGTATCGATGTTGTCAATAAACTCAGCAACCGGCAAATTTAGCTTCTCTGCCATTTCCTTTAACCCGGTAATAAATCCTTCTGAAGAATCTTGAGGGGTAGAAAGCGTTTTATGAATTAACGAATCCCCATTATCAGCGACTAAAAAAAAGTCGGTAAAGGTTCCTCCTACATCTATGCCAATTTTGTATTTCATCTGTTTAGTTTAGAGTTTCTAGCTAATTATTTTCTCGCAAAGACGCAAAGACGCAAAGTTTTTTTGCCATTGCCCCTTTCACTCACCCCTCCAACTCCCATCTTCGGTCTTCCGACTCCCATCTTCCAACTATTTATGTTTAAATTCTGCTTTAGCTCTTGGTCCGTTGGTTAAAAAATTATTCAAGCCAATTTTCATGTCATCGGTTAAAATACATTCGCCAAAAAGTTTTGATTCCAACTCCAACGCCTCGTTTAATGGAAGTTTAATTCCGTCGTAAATCGCTTTATTCATGATGTGGTCAATTTTTTTACTCAAATGACCGATATTAATTTCTTTTGGTGATAAACTCTCTTTGGTTCCAGTAGTTACGAATTTGCGAGGTTGAATTTCACCTTTTATTAATTTTTTAGTGTATTCAACGGCACCTTCAATTAAGTCTCCTTCAATTTCTAGATCAATTAAACCTATTTCTAGAGCCTCTTTTCCAGATACTGGGCGAGCTGTTCGAAGTATTTCTGCAGCAATATCAACCCCAACTAATCGTGGTAAACGCTGTGTACCTCCAGAACCCGGAATAAACCCTAAGTTAGCTTCGGGCTGACAAGCTACAACTGGCAATCCTTTTTTAGCAACCCTGGCAGTGCAAGTAATTGCCAATTCGTTTCCACCGCCAAAAGCAAATCCATTTAAGGCACAAACAGTTGGTTTTTTACAATCTTCTATAGTATTTATTAACTGCTGAAAAGTATGAGAATTATTATATCCTTCTTCTGGAGTTTTTAAAGCAGCCAACATGTTTATATCGGCTCCAGAAACAAATGCTTTTGTTCCAAATCCTGTTATAACTATACCTTTAATGTTGGTGTCTTTTTCTGCTTTTTCTATTTCAACTTTTAATTCCTTTAATACAGCAATATTTAAAGCGTTTAACACTTGTGGTCTTCTAATAGTTAATACAGCAATGCCTTCCTTATTCTTCGCTACTATTCTTGAAACTGTCCATCCACCATCAGATCTAGCTTTATCTAATGATTTTGGAAAAGGAAATTCTGTGTGTTCTTGGCACCATTCTTTAACTATTGCATGAGCTTCGTCAATTCCAATTTTATTCATTAATGTAAATGGTGCAGCCATTGCCAAAGCAATTTCTGCTGCCATATCTAAATCATTAACGTTTGTTATTCCCAAATCTAGGATATGGCAAGTCAACGCAAAATATCCTCCCAAAAGCTGTTTTCTTAACACTTCGGCTTTGGCTGGGTCAACAACTACTTCTTCACCTCTTTTTGCTGTTTCCCATAATGTTCCATTTGCTACAGCTTCTTTTAAAGTTTTGGGAGATCTAAACCATGGTATATGTGTTTCATGTAATTCAGTTAATCCATGATCAGTAATTGGATTACCACCAGTTAAATTTAAAGCAGTAAATGGTCCAACACCTTGTCGCAGATTTTTTTGAGCCATTTTATCAATTTCCTTAATGGTGCCATAACCTTTCTCTAAACAAAGAACTGCCAATTCACACAATCCTTCAAAAATAGGATCAATTGCATAACCATAAGAACTCTTTACTTCAATAGGCACTTTACCAATTACTTCATAAAAAACCATTAAGTCTGCTGTAATTTGAGGGTTGGTATCTTTTCCAGGAACTACTTCTACAATAGGATTTCTATCTGCAGGGAAAAAATAATGTGTAACTAAACATCTTTTTTTGTTAGCAATGTTTCTAAAAATAACTTCAGGTGTCATGTGTGAAGAATTAGACAAAAACAAACAAGAATCGTCTGTCAACGCTTCAACTTGTTTAAAAATAAGGTCTTTAATTCTGCCATCTTCGGTTGCTGCTTCTAACACAATTCCAGATCCTTTTATTAAATTGTAATCCGATGAATACGTAATACTTTTGTTCATCATTTCAGCCACATCGGCTTTAAAAGCTCCTGTTTCAACGCCTTTACTAATTTTCTTTTCAATTTTTGCCTTAGCATTCGCCAATGCTTCTGGAGAAATATCGATAATTACAAATTCAACATTGTTTTTTACAAACACTTTTGCAAAGTGTAAACAAATGTCTGGTCCAATTTGACCGGCACCAATAACAGTTAGTTTGTTGATGTTTAAATTTTTGAATTGATAAGCCATATTAATTAAGTTTAAAGTTCAATGTTTCGTGTTTAGAGTTTGGGAATTAGAGTTTCGAGATTTACCTTTCCCTCGTCCCTTTCGTCTGCCCCTTTCCCCTTATTAAAATTTTGCATAGCAACAATTGCTGCACCAAAAGATACAGTATATTGCGGATGTTCAATAATTTGAATGTTTTTATTAAATTTTTCGTTTAAAAGGTCTTTTAGATAAGGATGATGCTCCACAACGCCGCCAATCATAAAAGTTGGAACACCAGCATCTAAACGCATTTTAGCTACTTTGTTGGCAATAGAAATATAAATACCTCTAGAAATATCCTCTAACGACATGCCATCAAAAATCCAATTCATAATTTCTGTTTTGGCAAAAACAGTACAAAAACTATTCAATTCTTTGTCGTATTTTGAGAGTGATGCTAAGCTACTCATGTCTGCAATATTGATATTTACTCTTTCTGCAATTTCGGCTAAAAATGAGCCAGTTCCTGCTGCACACTTGTCGTTCATGTAAAAGTTTGCCACATTATTATCTTTATCACAATGAATCACTTTAATGTCTTCACCTCCGATGTCAATAATATTTTTTTCGCCTTTATGAAAATATGAAACGCCTACTGCAGCACAGTTTATTTCAGTTTTAACAATATCAGTTTCTGTGAAATGTTTTCGACCATAACCTGTAGCACAACTGTATTTGATATTAAAGTTGGTAGCAATGGTTTGCATTACATTCTTAAACGCTTGTTTATCGTTACCCAGCGATGGCAAAAAGTATCTAAAAATAATTGTTCCTTTTTCGTCAACAATGCTAAATTTAGCATAAGCAGAACCCAAATCGATACCTAAAAAGCATTGTTCATTTTTATGTGAAGTTGGATCGTATTCTTTGTTTATTAATCCTTTGCCGAGAATTTTTTTATTAACATCGCCTGTAGCACCAGGAATTCTGGAAACAATATTTTTGTTGGTCATGGCTTTCACCATGTTGGTAAATGCCAAATTTAATGAAGTTCGTACGTAATGTTTACGACCGTATTCTACAATTTTACCATTAAAGTAATCAATTTCTGTAGGACGATTATTTATTAAATCTACGGCAAGTGAAGGAAAGTGGTCGCCACCTTTTTTGAGATAACGCATACATTGACGAACAAAATCATCGGGAAAACGAATTTTTTCTGCTTCAGCTACATCAATTCCTTCTTTTATTATTTGTTCAATTAATTCAACAGTGTCGTGGTCGCTCATGGCTTCAGCCATAGTTAAACGACTTACACCACATAACGGACTAAGTGCTGCGTTTAAGATTGTTTTTTCCCAAATTCTTTTTAGCAATTCAAAAGAGTCGGTAGCTTTTGTATCTAAAGAAACTGAAGTTAATAAATCGGCAATTTCTTTTGCTTTATTTGCACACGTATCATTAATAGAACCGATATAGTTTGGTGGTGTAAAAAAAGTAACTTTTGTAGTATTTGGTGAGGAAGAATTTCCAGCAAAATTAACTACAAAACGCATGGTTTTATTTTCTCCAAAGCCAGCTACCAATAATTGTTCAACGTCTATTCCATTTTGTGCAGAAATTACAGTTAATTTTTCGGTATTCAAGATTTGAGATTGTGTAACAGCAATAGCAGTTTGGTTTGACTTTAATGCAAAAAACAAATAATCAGCATCCCAACCTTCAAGTTCTGCAATAGAAGTGTGTACTTTGTCGAATTTTGCTTTTTGCTGGATTACATTTTCAAGTATCAATCCTTCGGTTTTAATTTTATTGGCTTTTACTTCGTTTACTTCGCACAAAGCCACCTCACAACCTGCTTCCTGTAATTTTACAGCCAATATCATCCCAACAGGTCCAAGACCGATAACGCCAACACGTATTTTATTTTTTTTACTCATTTTATTCGTTTTGACATGGGGGTTTAGCCCATTGTTGTTTCCAAATCAATAATATACACATCATCAACAGCGGAATGGTTTTTATGTTGGTCAATGATGTTTTTAATTTTTTCGACTCCTAAATCGGTTAATTTTCCATTTTCAGCAGTATATTTTTCACCAACAATAATAGCTAAAGAAATAGGCGTTTTTTTGTTGGTTAAATCAGCATTTGCCTTTTTTAAACAACCTGTTAAACATCTGCCAACCTCATCCAAATTTCGTGGACAAAAACATCCTTCTTCAGGGGTTTTTTGATAATCAGGGTTTTTTAATAGTTGCTTATTAGGGAAAATTAACGCTACCAATTGCTCTTTATTATTTTGTGTAAATTCAACATAATCAACATAATTACAAGTTGTTTTTAGTAAAGTAGTAATTTCTTGAGCAGAAAGTTTTCCTCCGTCAATTGATGGATTAAAATTTGGTATGTTGTTACTTTTTTTCATTAACTTAACAAGTTACTTTAGCATCTACAATCTGCTCTATAAAAGTTTCAATTTTAGTAATGCTCTGACCTTCTGAATAAAAACGTAAATCACACAAATCGCCTTCAATAATTAAAGTTGGAATACCCAATTTAGCAGTAATTCGTTGAGGCATTCCGAAGTTAGAATTAGAGTTATTGAAGCAAGTTTTGGCATCATGGAAAATTATTCCATCTATTCGAAAATCTTTAACTAATGCAATTAATAATTTTTCTTTGGCTTCTTCACTTCTATTGATAAAAATCTCTGTATATGCTTTGGCTGAAGATTCGAAAGGATGTTTTGGATCAAATGCATCAAAAACCCAACTGTTACAGTATGTTGAAGCAACCACAGCTGCCCCATTTTGAAGAAACAATTCGGAGAGCGGTCTAAGTTTACCCCAAATTGGCATTCCATCCCAATAAATTCTACATTTTTCGTCTTCAATAAATCCGATACCTTTATCAATGTTTCCTTTTAATTCATTTAAAAGTGTTGTGTAATAATCTTTGGCAACTTGAGTGCCTCTTAAAACTACAATTGGGCCCATGTGAATAGTAGCATCAAAAAAGCTGATGGGCGAAGGTGAAGATGTTGCAGTCCATAATACCTCTTTCCATAAATCAGTAGCTTCTTTACTTAATCTAATCGTTTCTCTAAATTTCTCCATATCAAATTTATTTCCACTTGCTTTTTCACACATTGGAATCATTCCTTTAAATTGAGTGGCAACATCTTCAATATCACTTTGAGTCACTTCATCAACATGTCGTGGAGGTCTTATTCCATAAATTGGACAGTTAAATTCTCTAGCAAAATAAGTAAACCAATCTTGTACCTCTCTGCATTGATTGGTATTATAGACAATCAAATCTGGTTTTGGAGGACCTTCTAATCCATAATGTTCTTGTAATGGTGTTTGCTTTAACATGTAGGAGCCCAAATCTGCTGTTAAATAAGAGCAAATATCATTCGAATACCCCAATTTAGTGGCCTCAGGAATAAAATCGTTAGCAGTTCGTGTTGCACCTAACAATGCTCCATGATTTTCTGGAAAATGCACTTCAAATCCAAAAGATCGTAATAATTCAGCAGGACCAACACTGGTACACCAAGCAATTTTTTTCTTGGTATCTTTAAAACCTAGAAAATAATCTCCCATTATTTTCTTCATCAATTTTGCTGATTCAATTTTGTAAGGTTTTTTTTCTTGTTCCATAGTTTTTATTTTTAAGTTCTCGATACGCCACACAATAAAGGTGTGGCACTCGAACTAACAAATTGATTAATTTTCAAATTTTAATTCTAGCATCCACCACAAAAGCTTTATCTTCAAAAGCCATGATGGGGTTTAAATCCATTTCTTGAATCATTGGTAAATCGACAACTAATTGCGATAACCGTTGAATAATTTCAATAACACTTTTTTTATCAATTCCTTTTTCTCCACGAACGCCATCTAATAATTTTGCTGCTTTAATTTTGGTAAGCATTTCGTTGGCTTCAACTTCAGTAACTGGTGCAATTTTAAAAACTACATCTTTCAGTACTTCAACGTAAATACCACCAATACCAAACATGATTAAGTGCCCTAAATCTTTTTTAGCACTTACACCAGCTATTAATTCTCTGCCTCCGGGTAAGAATTTTTGGATAAAGAATTTCAAATCGGGAGCATTAAATTTGGCTTTCATGTTTTCAACCACTGTTCTAACTTCTGCTTCATTTTTTAAGTTGATGGCAACTCCGCCCATATCACTTTTGTGAACCAACGATTCGGCATCGGCTTTAACAACAACCGGGAAACCAATTTCAGCGGCAGCTTTAACAGCATCATCAATAGAATCGGCTATCCTCCAATCGGCAACCGGAATTCCGTATTGAGCTAATAACTTATAAACCTGAGAAGAAGAAAGGAAAGATTTTCCCTCTTTTTTTGCTTCGTTGATGATGGCGAGAGCATTATCTTTTTTTACATCTGCAAAAACTTTTGCTTCACCAATATTTCGGGTACTCACTTGATGGTATTTGTACAATGCTCCCAAAGCTTTTGCTGCGGTAGTAGGGAACGCATAACATGGAACACCACCATCTTTCATTATTTTGGTGGTAATTTGATAACGCTCCATGCTTTGGTTGGTCATAAAATTACAAACAATCGGTTTCTTTTTCATGTTGCTCACTTCCACAATTTGTCGAGCTACTTCATCGGTATCGGTAAAAGGTGCAGTAACAAAATTGATGTAGATAGAATCAATCGTATCTTCGTTCATCAATACATCTAACGCACTTCTAAAATGTTGTCCACCACCAGTAGCCACCACATCAATAGGATTGTTAATGCTCGCTTCTGGCAACATGGTTTCAGTTAAAACTTTTTTTGCTTTTTCCGATAACGGAGGTAAAACCATTCCTGCACTTACCAATTCGTCGGTTGCAATAACTGCGGGTCCGCCCGTATTGGTAATAATTCCCACCCGGTTTCCTTTCGGGATAGGTTGAGTTGCAAACGCCATGGAAGTTTGACACATTTCTTCTTCATTATTGAAAGTAAGAATGCCTATTTTTTCAAAAATTAATTCAGTTGCGATATCAACTCCTGCTAATGAGCCTGTGTGTGAAGCCGCAGCTTTTGCACCTTCTTCGGTACGACCCGCTTTCATGGCAAGAATTGGTTTTTTCTTGGCTACTTTTTTAGCAACCTCCATAAATGCTGCCGGGTTGGAAAATCCTTCTGTATATAAAATAATGGCTTTAGTTCCTTCGTCTTCACCGTAATATTCTACCACATCAGGAATAGAAACATCGCAGGCATTTCCGTTAGAAGCATACATACGCATGCCTATTTCTAAATCAAAAAGGCTTTGCATAATAAACGCTCCAACACCTCCGCTTAATGCAACAATTGAAATTGAACCCGGTTTTGGAAACGTAAAAGTAAAATCGCAATAGGCATTGTATTCAGGGTCGCAATTGATAATTCCCTGACAATTTGGTCCGAAAATACGTACACCATATTCTTTTGCTTTTGCTAAAAATGCTTTTTGTAAAGCCATTCCTTCTTCGCCCATTTCACTAAACCCAGCAGAATTGATGATAACAGATTTTATTCCTTTTTTCCCACAATCCTCAATTATTTGAGGAACAAATTTGCTTGGAATGATTATGTGTGCGGCCTCAATCTCATAAGGCACATCGAATATAGTTGGGTAGGCTTTAATCCCTCTAATTTCTGGTTCTTTCGGATTGATAGGATAGATTGGACCAGTATAACCAAAATGAACTAAGTTTTTGATAATAACATTTCCTATAGAAAGTTCTTTAGATGATGCACCAATGATGGCAATTGATTTAGGTTTGAAAAGAGAATCTAATTCATGAGTTACCCCAGTTACTTTTTTTGTTTCATTTTTCATTTCTGTTTCCATCAATAAAGATATTTGAATTATTATTTATACAATCACAGCACCTTTTTCTTTCAATTTATAATATCTAAAACCTCCCCAAAGAGCAGCACCAACAGCACCAGAATAAATAGCATCAGGATGAGCAACAAATTCTAAATCTGCAATTCCTTTTTCTTGAGATAGCTCTCTAATTGCTTGTATCATACCCACATTCATTCCCATTCCTCCTACCAAAGCAATTGGAGATTCTGCTTTAAGAGCTCCCAATAATTTTACGGCTCTACCTGCAATAGATAAATTAATTCCTTTCACTATATTAGCAGTTGAGAGTCCTTTCGATACCAAATTAATTACATCTGTTTCTGCTAAAACTGCACAAATTCCTGAAGGTACTTCTGGGTGATCTGCTTTTAAAGAAATTGGACCAACTTCTTCAATAGCTAAGCCCAAATACCTAGATATATTTTCAATAAATTGACCAGAGCCTGAGGCACATTGACCAGTCATTTTATAATCGATAACTTTTCCTCTTTCGTCAATTTTTATGGCTCTAACATATAACCCTCCCAAATCGACAACAGTTTTTGCCCCAGGTGCAAAAAATATTCCTCCACGTGAGTGAGTTGTCATACCATAAAAATGTCCTGTTTTTTTAGTAACCATTTCACCTTCTCCTGTGGAAGCAAGATAAGCGATGTCTTTATCGTAATTTAAATGATTACGCTCTAATAACATATCAATCGTATCAACAACCACATCTTTTGGATCTCTTTTTCTAATTTTTTCGGTTTGTTTATCAACGATTTTATGATTACCTGTTTCATTGTCGTAGGTCATAATTACGCCTTTAACGTAACTTCCACCTACGTCGATTCCCATTGTATATATAGTGCTACTCATTATTTTAAATATTAAATTATTATGCTATTTTTTCTTCTTTTTGTTTAGTTGGCAAATCCACATCAATGTTTCTTAAGGCGAACATAGCTCCACCCAATGCTCCCATAAATATTGAATCGGTATGAATATTCATAGTTACTTCTCCGTATGATTCGGTAACCATTTGCTTTACATACTTTAATACTGCTTGGTTACGAGCGACACCTCCTGTGAAGGTAAACTCGTTTTTTACTCCTCCAGAGCGAGCAATTAAAGACATCGCTCGTTGAACAATAGATTTATGCAATCCTGCTAAAATATTAGGTCTTTCTTCTCCATTGTGCAGCAACTCTTTTACCTCTGCACCTGCAAATACAGTACAAGTGGAACAAATTACTGTTTCTTTATCTGATTTCATTGCTTCTGGACCTAATTCATTTAATGAAATTCCAAACTCATCGGCAATATAGCCTAAATATCTTCCACAACCTGCAGCACATCTATCATTCATATGAAAACTGGTTACTAAGCCGTGACTATCAACTTGAATGGCTTTGGTATCTTGCCCTCCAATATCTAAAACAGTTCTAGTATTTGGAAAAATAGCGTGAGCTCCAAAAGCATGACAAAGAATTTCAGATTTAATACAGTCTTCAGGAAATGGAAGCAACGCACGACCATACCCTGTTCCAACCATATTAGCTATATGAATATCTTCATTTGCAATAGATGCTATATGGTTACTTAGCGTACTTTCAACAGTTTTATAATTATCCTTTACAGCGTTTAATTCAGCATAATACCAATCTTCCTTGTTTTCATCATTTGGTTGATCAGCCAATCCTTTGTACTTCTCTTCTAGAATTTTCATTGATTCATCAACTAACTCTTTAAAGATAAATTGAACCATTTCGTTTTCTACAGGAGTAATACTTTTATCAAAAGCTAACATTAAAGGTTCAAAAAGTGTTTTATCAGCTTTTTCAACTTCGCTGTTATATCTTTCGCTAACAATATCTCTAAAAAATTGATTTTTAGATCCTAAGTTTTCATTTACAAACTCATGTCGAATTTGAGGACGAATAACTTCTATAATCTTAAATATTTCCTTAGCAACTTGATCTTTATTACTATAAGTGTATGAATCAACTGTTTCCTTTAAGGTTTTTTCTAAACTATCCATTCTTCGTTTAAATTGTCCATACTGAAAAACACTTCTTAGGTCTTTCATGTATTTTTTAAACTCTGGTTTAGAGTCAATTTCAACATGAAGTTTATTGGTTAATAAAGTAAAACGAGCATCATAAATAGCTTCTTCACGAGCTATATCAGCTGCAACTTTATAATTAGCTCTGGTGTTAGTTATTCCTCTTCCTATAATTTCATCATTTTCGTTAATGATAACTGCTTTGGAAGTAGTTGAGCCTAAATCGATTCCTAAATAATATTTTTTCATAGTTAAATGTTTGTGTCGTTAAAATAATTAAACTGTTTCTTTAGCTTCTATTTTTTTACGCTGTTCTAGCATTTGGAAAAAAGATTCTAACCTATTTTTAATATTTGAATAAGAGAAATAACGTGGGTCAACCAAATCAGATTCAATAAAGCCAACAGGTATTTCTAAGCTATCTTCAATTTCACGCATCATTCCTAATTGCCCTGCTGAAAAAGAATTACAACTTTTAATTGAATTGGTAATGTACCCGTCAGCTTTATAATCAACAATACATTTTTTTAATAAACTGATTCGTTGAGGAATGTTTAAATTGGTGTAACAATTCATACAATATTCAGCTAATGCTTCTAAAGGTCTTTCTGGGTCGTGTCTCCATCCTAAATCATAAACTCCTCCAACCTTTGTATAAGAAGAAGCTACAATTACAGCTCCCATATCATAGAAAATTTTCCAAAATTCTCTGAAATGTGTCCAGTTTGGTGGTCCTTCAACAACCAATCGATATTTTTCTTCTTTCATTTCTCCCTCTGGAGTAATAGGACCTAGTCCTTTTTCTATTCTGATATGAATTTCTTTTAATAACTCTTTGTAGTAATCTACCGCTTGTTGAGTTCCTCTAAATCCGATATTAATTGGACCAATGTAATATACTCCTGCAAAATAGGCATCAATAGGTGATGGTCTATGTTTTGTAGTTTCAAATATTTTAGCAATCAAATCTTCAGCTTCTGCAGCTAATCCTAGGTGTCTTTTTAATTTTTCCTCGTCATATTTAATACCAGTCACTGCTTCCATTTGAGGAATAACTTCTTCTTTAAATTGTTTAACCATATACTGGGTCATTTGAGGAGTCATCTCTGCATTCTCTTGATAGGGTGTATGAACCATAATCACTTTTGCATTTGGATATTCTCTTTTTAAGGTTTCAAACCATTTTAGAAAAGTAAAACATCCCGTATAGCTTAACAAAAGAATATCTGGCTCAGGAATTTTCTCACCTGTTGGTCCGATGTTTCCTTTCATTAACATTCCTACATCGCATTTCACATAAGTACATACATCCTCAGAATGTGCATTTCTTTCTGCTTCTTTAATATATGCTGCTGATTTTTTTCGCATAGCACTTTGCAGTGCATTAATTTCTGGGTAAACTGGAAGCATATCAAATGTTCGAATTAATTCAGAAAGGTTCCCAGGAATAAAAGTATAACAAACTTTTTTACCTAATTCTTTTGCATTAGCAAGGTCATTAAAAAGAGAACTTATCATATCCTTTTGGAGAACCATGCTCTTTTCTTTTTGTGCTTCTTGTGCCATATTATAAAGTTTAGAGTTCGAGGTTTAGAGTTTTTTGTTAGCTTACTTTATTCACCACAAACTATTTAATAAATATTTTTTATATAACTATTACTGTTTCATCTTCCCATAATTTTATTGAATCAGAGAAAGTCCCCACTTGTTCCTTTATTACTTTGTATTGATTAATGTTTTCGCTATATTGGAAGGAGATGTAACGTATTCCCATTTTATCAAATGCATTATGAAAAATAGGGGCGTCTAATAAACTAGGGTCGCAAAAGCTAGCTGCAGCAAAAATTACTCCATCAGCACCTCTGTCCTTTACAATTTTAGCCAATCTATTCTCTTTTGGATTATGTACATCATAGATGGACGATGAATACTGACTTTGTTTAATATATGACCATGCAATTGCCGCTAAAGGTTTGTTGGTAGTAGCATCTATATCACCTAAAATCATTCTAGAGCCAAGCATATAATCATCATCAACCACATAACATCCTGCTTCTTCAATAGCTCTGATTAATCCTAATGCAGGTTGTTCGCAAAATGCTCCAGATATTACCACTTTAATTTTATCTTGTGGCACTCCTATATCTTGTTTAATATGTTCACAAACTTGAGAAAGAATTTCGTTGTGTTCTTCAACAGGAATAACTGTGCCAGCTCTTACGATGCAATAAACATCTTCGATAGACAATCTCCAGGGAAATTTTTGACGAATATCGTAAATGAATTCAATCATTTGGCGATTTTTGTTGTACAAATCGATTGAATGGTTTAATGCCTCAGTTGTTACCTCTATACCGTTTATTTCTTTTATGTATTTTAATACGTGCTCCATTTCTTGTTGATAGAACACTCCTCCAATTTCTGGAAGAAAGTTTTGAGGAAAATCCATGTATTTTACAAACTTCCCAATTTTTTGCTGTTTAAAAATCCCAGAAAGGTTTCTGATTACATCACAAATAGAAGGAAAGATAAATCCGTCAATGTGGTCTAATTGTTTATCGAGAGCTATTTCCATAATACTTCGTGGTATATGGCAGATGTAAGATTGATAATAAGCATCTCCTTTTATAATTTGCTTACGATCTCCACCACCAAAAATTCCAACTGGCATTGCACCTGCAGCATGTATAACTTCTCTTGGAAAGTAAATAGGCATATAACCTACTAACACTCTACCTTTTTTTTCTTCTTTCCATTCTTTTGCTCTTGAAAAGTTCAAATCGAATGCATAATTTTTACACTCACTAATTAATTCTTTAAGATTCTTCATTTTATATCATTTAAATTCAAAAACCAATTTTCCCTTTGATTTCATCCTTTACTTGATTTTAAAATATGTAAAACGAAAAACTATACCTTGCTGTCAAGCAAAAAATGAAATGGAATGGTTGGTATAGTTATAACTGTGTCATAATTGTGAATAAAAGTAACCCTCAATGTTAGAATAAAACATGATAAGTGCAAGTTTTTTATATGCTTTAAATCATATATATATATGATTAGTTTTCGTATTAACGTCAATAATTTACCCCATAGAACTGATTTTCAGTTAGTTTAAAAAAATAACAAATATTAGTTAAAAAAACTATTATTTAAAAAGAAAAAAAGAAGTTAAAAATTACACTAATTAATAAGAAAATACACTAATCATGCAGATTGGCTGAAAGAGTTAATTTATCGGAATTTAGGATAAGAATTTTTTTACCTAAAAGCTTAATACTTCCTTCTTTCACAAATTCAGAAAGTGTTCGAATGGTTGTTTCAGTAGTAGTTCCTGCAATATCACCAATTTCTCTTCTAGTTAAAATAATACTTAGTGTTTTTCCATCTTTTTCAAACCCAAATCTACTCTTTAGCACTAAAAGTGTTTCTGCAATTCTTTCACGAACAGGTTTTTGAGAAATATTTAATAAATTTTGTTCCGATTTTTTTAAATCATCAGATAATAATTTAATAATTTCTAATGAAAAATTACTATTGTTATTTAGTACTTCGGAAAACTTTTCTTTGGGTATATGACAAATGTAACAATCTTCCATTGCTGTCGCTGTAGCTTTATAAGATTCATTGTTTAATGCAGACCTATACCCTAACAATTCTCCTTCACCTGCAAAACGAACAATCTGTTCTTTTCCTTCGTCTCCTAATTTAGAAATTTTAACTTTTCCAGTATAAATACAGTACATCCCGTGAGGGTGATTGCCTTCGTAAAAAATTACCTGTCCTTTTTTAAAAAAATTATTGTCCTTATTTACACTCAATTTTTCCATTTCATTTTGAGGCAAACAATCAAAAATATTTTTACTATCGCATTCCGAACAAGATGGAATTTTTACAGGTAAATTTTTCATTTTAAAAAATGCTATTTAAAAAATATTAGCAAAGTTACAATTTTTAAACATACAATGTTATGATGTTTATCAAATAAGTTATCTGATACTATTATTTCATTAATAATCTTATAACTATTTTTTATTTATGGTAATTTTGATTTTACTTTAGTATTCATCATCATTTTTTTCAATATGTCATATAGTTATAATAGCTCACACAAAGTAGTTACTGCTTTAATTTTTGTTGCTTGGGGAATATTTCATTTTGTAATTAGAGAAGATAACAAGTTTGAGTACAACAACGGTCAAAAAAAGCGGAGTGGCAATATAAAAGAAAATAAAAACAATGGAATTTGGACTTGGTATTACGATAATGGGGAAAAAAATATGGAAGGTAATTTTATTAACGGCAAGAGGGAGGGGAAATGGACAACATGGGATATTGAAGGCAATAAAATTATAGAGTGTGAATATGTTAATGACCAACTAAATGGTGAATATACTTTGTGGAATAAAAATAAGGAGGTTTCTCAAAAAATTATTTACAAAAATGACAAGCCTGTTTAGTAAGAAGAACTCATTAGCAATCATTAAAAATCAACTAATCATACAATATTAAAACTTTAAATAACACTCATTATTTTGGTAATTCAAATTTTGTTTCCCATATTTCTTTTGATTCAATTTTTTCTAGCTTTACTTTCATAAAATTAAAATCTCCCTCTTTCATTTTTAATCTATCAATAATTATACTCTTTCCTATTTTATTTTTCACATCTTCATAAATAACATCATTTAATCTAGGCAAAAAAGGATATTCGATAGTTAATTTTTCATCTACAGTTAAAACCAGTTTTATTGCTGTTTCAAAAATTACTTCTTCAAATTTTTCAGCAATTATTTCATCATTTATCTCATCTTTTGCTTTTGGGTTAAGCCCTGAAACCCATTGAAAGAAATTATTAACAGCTTTTTCTTTTAAAATTGGTCGAATATACTCAGGAAACGGAGAGCGAATATGTTCATTATCAGTGAACCAAAAATTAAAGATTTGCTCAACTAATTCACTACTTTCTAACGTATTTGGTTCTAAGTGTTTCATCTTATTTTTTTTTCAAAGTTATTAATCTATTTACTAATAAAGAAAAGAAAATGACTTGGTTTTAGATTATTTTTAAAAACTTCTTGCCAACTTATATTATTAGAAATAAATAGGTTATCATTTTTAATTAATATAAGAAATGTTTTATCTTTATATATAATTTATAGAACGATTCCTTATTTAATGAATTTTTTACAAATGATTAACTCTAATGCCCAAGAAAATAGTTGTAACCAATGTTTAACATTAGATTGTTTTATTAAAAAAAATTGTTCTGAAGATTATTTGACAATAATTAGTAATGCAAAAGAAACTTCTTTTTATCGACAAAACCAATATATTGCTTACGAAGGAAATACTGTGTTGGGATTATTTTTTATACAATCTGGTAAGGCTAAAATTATTTCTAAAGGATTAGCTGGAAAACCACAGGTAATTAGGTTGACCAAAAAAGGTGATATTATTGGACATAGAGGTTATGGTAGAGAAAAATATCCGATAAGTGCAATCGCTATAGAAGAATCAAACATCTGTTTAATTGATAATGAAACTATTTTCAAAGCATTTATGGATAATCCAAAATTAACTTATGAGTTAATGATTTATTATTCTAACGAACTAAGAAGCTCTGAAGCAAAAATAAAAAACCAAGCACAAATGAACGTTAGAGAAAAAGTGGCTGATGCATTATTGTATTATAATTCTCTCTTTAACGAAAGCCATAACTACCCTTTCTTAATAGAATTAAATAGGCAAGATTTATCTGCCTTAGCTGGAATTAACTCTGAACAGCTTTCTAGAGTACTCTCTGATTTTAAAAAAGAGAATGTAATTATTCTTTCAAAAAATGAAATCGCGATTAACAATCATGACTATTTTATAAAAATCGTCTCTCCTTTTGGAGTGACAAATTAGCATTCTCTATTAAATCATTACAGATATACAATTCTTTGTGTGTTTTTATTTTTATGATTCATATCATTCTTTTATTTGTCAAATAACATTTTTTAAGCTGACTCTTATCACATAAAAAATAATTAGATTATTCTACTATTGTAATGTAAATTAAATGCATAACATATTATATGACTCAAATCAAAAAAACTAATACAATAGATTATGGGAAACTTTAAAACATTTTTAAAATCGGGACACGCCCCCACATTATTTTCAGCATTTTTATATTTCGATTTTTGCTTTGCAATATGGGTATTAAATGGTGCGATGGCTCCATTTATTAGCGAAGAATTTCATCTCTCAGCTGCTGAAAAAGGATTTATGGTTTCCATTCCTATTCTTGCTGGAGCTATTATGCGTTTTCCTCTTGGTGTTTTAGCACAATACATTACAAGAAAAGGAGCCTCGTTGGTAGAAATGGGAATGATTTTCTTTGCCTTACTTTATGGCTACTTTATGGTAGATACTTATTCTGAAGTAATCAATATGGGCATCTTGCTTGGTATCGCAGGAGCGAGTTTTGGAGTGGCACTTTCACTAGGTAGTGGGTGGTTTCCACCAAAGTATAAAGGATTGGCTATGGGTATTGCTGGTGCAGGTAATAGCGGAACAGTACTAGCTATGTTATTTGCACCTCCGTTAGCCACCCAATTTGGTTGGCATGCAGTGTATGGTATGGGAGCTATTTTTATGCTAATTCCCATTATAGTGATGATAATTTTTGCAAAAGAGCCACCTGACGTTCATAAACAAAGTTTTATGGAACATATTAAATGTCTTTTTGAAAAAGACGGATGGTCGTTCAACCTCATTTACATCATTACTTTTGGCGGTTTTATTGGGTTAGCAAGTTTTCTTCCAACCTATTTTCATG
This sequence comes from uncultured Vicingus sp., assembly GCA_964360245.1. Taxonomy (GTDB): domain Bacteria; phylum Bacteroidota; class Bacteroidia; order Flavobacteriales_E; family Vicingaceae. The sequence continues at coordinate 32,957 of CAYHWX010000003.1, read as the reverse complement.
ACCAGTTTGGAGTAACAAAAGTCGAAGCAGGACAACTTACTATGCTTGCAGCTATAATGGGAAGTGCTGTTCGAATTGTTGGTGGTTGGATTTCCGATAAATGGGGAGGTGTTAATTCACTCACTGGAATTTTCGTAATTATAATTATTTGTATGTTTATTGCCTCTTTCCAATTGAACCTTATTACAACCACTATTTTATTCATGGTAAGCTTTGCTGCATTTGGTGCAGGTAATGGTTCTTTATTTCAATTGGTACCTTTGAGATGGCCTTTAGCTACAGCTGTTGCAGGAAGTATGATTGGTGAAATTGGTGCTTTGGGCGGAAGTTTTATACCAAATGTTATGGGGCAATCAAAACAATTGACAGGTACTTTTCAATGGGGATTCATTGCCTTTATGTCTCTAGCGATAATAGCACTCATTGTGTTGCGTGTTGCTCAGAAAAAATGGACTAAAACATGGGTAGGTAAAGGAGGAAAAATAATAGTTCCCGAACAATATTCCAAACAAAATATCGAAGTAGAAACAATCTAATCAATAATAATTAACCTTAACTAAACTTAAAATTATGGCAACATGGCTAACAAAATGGGAACCAGAAAATAAAGAATTTTGGGAATCAGAAGGCAGTAAAATAGCATGGAAAGTGCTAACAGTTACAACTATTTCACTGGTATTATCATTTGCCACTTGGTTTATGATGAGTGCAATTGTAACAAAACTTCCTGGTGTAGGATTTAAATTTGATAAAGACCAATTGTTTTGGCTTGCTGCAATGCCTGGTTTAGCTGCTGGTTTATTAAGAATTATTCATACTTTTCTTTTACCTATTTATGGCTCTCGTCATGTAATTAGTATTTCAACCATTATTAAACTAATTCCAGCTGTTGCTTTAGGTTTAGCTGTAATGAACACCACAACACCATTTTGGGTATTTATGGTAATTGCTTTTACTGCTGGTTTTGGCGGTGGTGATTTCTCTTCATACATGCCTAGTACAAGTTTATTTTTCCCAAAACGTTTACAAGGAACTGCTTTAGGTATTCAGGCAGGTATTGGTAATTTTGGTGTAAGTGTTGCTCAATTTATGACTCCAGCTATGCTTGGTGTTGCTACTTATGGTGCATCGGAGATTTTTACCAAAACTGACCCGAAAACAAAAGAAGTTTTAGGAACTTCAGAAATTTACCTTCAAAGTGCTGCGTTTTGGTATGTGCCGTTGTTAATCGTCTTAGCAATCGCTTCTTGGTATTTAATCAAAAGTATTCCTGTAAAGGCTACCTTTAAAGAACAACTGGATATTTTTAAAGACAAACACACTTGGTTTTGTACCGTTACCTATGTGATGACTTTTGGTGGTTTTTCTGGGTTAGCTGCAATTTTTCCATTAATGATTAAAACTGTTTATGGTGATTTTGCTAATGCTCCTGATGCGTTGAAATATGCATTTTTAGGTCCATTAATTGGGGCAAGTAGCCGAGTATTATTTGGTTTTATAGCCGATAAAGTTGGTGGTGCTATTCTAACTACACTTACTGGTATTGGTTTAGTTATTGGTTGTGTAGCAATGGTTCAAATGGGATTATTAACCCCAACTTCGGTTGATCAGTTTCCTGCTTTCTTATACTTAATGTTGTTTTTGTTCTTTATAACAGGAATGGGTAATGCTGCAACATTTCGTCAATATCCAATTATTTTCGGACACAATCATCGTCAAGCTGCTGGTGTAATTGGTTTTAGTGCAGCTATTGCAGCATTTGGTCCATTCATTTTTGCTGTTTCGGTTAGTGCGTTTTTAACTAATACTGGTAATGCAAATGGTTTCTTTTATTCTATTGCGGCTTTCTTTGTTTTTGCTACAATAATTAACTGGTGGTATTACAATAGAAAAGGTTGCGAAAGACCAAGTTAACATTCACAAAAAAGGGCTTGAAATAAGCCCTTTTTTTTAACTATATAAAGTTTCTTGTAAATTATAAATCATCATAGTTCGCATCAAAAAAGTTGTAGTAGTGGCAAGAATTTAGGATTTTAAGAATTGATTATTTAAACTCATTTAAATTTAAAATCAACCTATTTTCTTTAATTTCTAACAAGTTTTTACTTTCAAATTCCGTTATTAGTTTTTTAATATATTGCTTGGAGGTACCTGTTAACTCAGATAGTTCATTTATTGAGTAATTAATTTTTACTTTGGTTTTATCCCCCCCTTCTTTATCTATTAATAACAATATTGCATTTAAGAATCTTGTTTTAATATTTTGAGATTTCATATTGTTAACTCTATCTATCGTATAATTTATTCTATCGCACAGAATTTGAATAATGTTATTCTTAAATATGGGATAATCTTCTAATAGTTTTTTAAAATCATTTAAAGGTATAAAAATAGCATCAACGCTTCCTCCAAAAGCAAAACTACTAAATGTGTAATTTTCTGATTCACTAAAATAGGAACTCAAACCTACAAATTCGTGTGGATTTGCAAACCACATCGCCATATTATTTTTGGCATTACGAGTTATTTTTACATTTCCTTTTTTAATAAAATAAACTCCATTAATCATTTCCCCTTCTTTAAACAAAGGTTCATTTACCGAAAAATGATTTTTTGTTTTGTAATTATTCAATATTATTTTCTCTATACTAACCAATTCTCTTTAAATTATAAATTATGGTACTAAAATTAAAACAAAAGGGCTGTTTCAAACTATGAGTTAAATCATATAATCATCCTTTAAAATTTGCCATTTCTTCATTTAAGATAACCAATTCATCTTTTGATAATAATTTTTGTGCAAGTGGGAAAATGGTATTATCTTCTCTAAAAATATGCAATCTTAATAGCTCAATTAATTCTTTCCCATTGTGATAGGCTAAATCAAAAGTTACTGCTCTTGAATGAAGGTCTGGAAGTCGAGAAGCCAAACCTAACAAATTAAATGTAAGTGATGCTAGTTGAATAAACTTAATATGGTCGTCTTCCATCAAATCAACTGCTGTTTCTTTTTTTTCAGTTGGACTGTGTTCTCCTGATTCTATTAGTTTTTTGTGGAGAATAGGGAATATATGTCGTTCTTCTTTTCTATTGTGAGGTAAAATGTGATTATCGAAATATTTAAAAAAAGCATTAAACCTTTCATTTATTTCTTGCGTAAACAGGTAGGAAGTATCTTTAAATTCTCCCAAAGTTTTTTCAAATATTTCAGCATGTTTAACTAATTCATCATGTTCGTCAATCAAGATTTTTAATGCTATTGTTAAATCATCATATTTTATTCCATCAACGTTAGATGCCTCTTTGTCATAAGCATCTGGCGGATCCATAGGAGAATGCTCACTTAATTCATCTTTCTTATGTGCATCTCTATTTAATGGGTCTGTTTCTTTTAACTTCGATGCGATGGCTTTTCCATCGGAATTCAATCTATTACCTGTTTTTGTGTCAATTATTTTCATAAGTTAAAATTAGCTTTTAAAATTGTAATTTCACGTATATCTTTTGAAAATCTGTACTAGGCATATGATTTGAAACATGCTTATTTGCTTTATTAGATGAAAAAGAAAAAGGCTATGAATATCATAGTCTTTTTCATACGTAACTAAATAATTGTTAACTAAAACAATTTTTTTATACTAATTTACAGTTGGTTGCTCTTTCTTTTCAGTAAAATTAGGCTTGATTACTAACATTAACCATCCCCAACTACTTGTTTGATCTATTCTTCCTTCACCTGCATTTAGATTATTTGGTAGGTATTTAACATTTTTAAGGTCAGCCAATGTTTCTGTTGCTAACATGATAGAATAGCCTGCTTTAAGTGCCACCCCTTTTGATAAATTAAAACCTAAGTTTAAATCTATCTCAGTGCCTAAACCAGCAGACATTGTATAATCAGTATATTTTGTTTCTGTAAATGCATCAAACTTTGCATTAGCAGCATCTATTTGTGCTTGAGATGTTGCGGCAGTTAATTCTGATGTAAGAACATCTCCTGCTAAAGTTAAATCAGTATTGTACTTATACTCGTCCCAAACATTAGCTGTTGTAGAAAACAAATGCACATCTGCTCCAATTGAAAACTTCTCTCCTTTATAATTTAAACTTAGATAGATATCCTGAAGACCAACGCTACCGATATGGTTTCCTACGTAGAAATAATCCATGTGTCCATTAAATTTATGATTTGTTCCATAAAAAGGATTAAAAGCATGGTTAATTCTTTTATAGGATGCACTTGTGTCTGTTTCACTATTTCCACTTAAAAATTCATACCCAATAGTTGTAGTAAATTTTTCGGTTATTTTATAAGAAATATCCAGCCCATAATTGATAGCTGCAATCTCTTTATCATATTCACCATTGTAGTCTCTTAAAGCATTATTTCTGTCACCCTGTAATCCTATTTGAGAATAGAAAGCTCCATTTATGGCCAATTTATTTTTCTTAAAAGTTAAACGTGCACCAATGGTTTGACTGTAATTATCTTTATAATATTGATATTGTGTTGCGGGGTCACCGTTATAAAAAGAGTTGCTATCAATATCTAATTGCTCTTGTCCATTATTCAAGAATAAAACACTTGCTCCAAAATTGTCATTAAAATCTTTATGCAACCATAAGTATTGAAACGCTTTATAACTTCCTTTTGAAGCTTCTGTTTTTGCAAAAGCAGCTTTATCTTGGTTATAAGCTACCCCAATTTCAGCTTTAAATTTTTCTTTAGTAAATTTAATTATAGCAGCATCATGACTACGCCCTTGTGCAGTCCAATCTACATTTCCAAATATTCTTTGGTCATCTAATATTATTTCTTGCCTACCAAATTTTAATGACCAAGTTTCAGTAATTAATGCTTGTCCCCAAGCTTCATGGATTCCTAAATAAGAGCCATCGGTGTTTTGTTGTGCTAGAGTGCTAATTAGTTGGGGTTGACTTCCCCAAACATGCACATCTTGTAAACTTACTCTAAAAATATACCCTTCAGTTTTATACCCAAAATTAAGTCTTGTACGTTGTTCAACAAATGCAGCTAAATCTTGTGCCGAATCAGCTAAAGATTTGTACCCATGGCGAAATTCAAATCTTGGTCGAATTTCACCTTCTAAAGTAAATTGTCCGTATGAATACAACCCTAACATTAACATAAATGCTGTGATAAATATTTTATTTTTCATCTTTTTTGGTTTAGTTTAATTTTTTAATTAATTATACTATAAATGTAAAAAGAAAGAATAATTCATTTTATGAGTTATATCAATTTTATAATTGTTTTATAACAATTGTTTAAATGATGTATCTCATATAATAAAAAAGACCAATTGATAGGAATTGGCCTTAATTACTAAAAAAATTAATTGACTTTACTAATGATTTTTAATTTCTTTACCTGGGAAATAAGTAGTGGATTTTCTAATTTTCTTTTTATTCCAATTCCAAATTACCAATTGGTAATCTCTCCAAATATAATCGATAGGTGCAACCAAAAAGTGCATAAATCGAGTAAAAGGAATAATAGCAATTATAAAAAATGCTGAAATAATATGTACTTGAATAAACCAAGGCATTGCGTTTACTGCATTAAAATCTGGATTGAAAGCAAAAACAGATCTTAAATATGGAGTAAGTGAAGTGGCAAACCAAGTAGATCCCCATCTGGCGAGAAGAGCAATAGCTAATCCACTTATTATTTGAGTAAATAAAACAATGTACACCAGCATGTCCATTTTGTTGGCAACCATAGTTAGTCTTTGTGAAGACAATCTTCTTTTTACTAAAAGTATTAGTCCAAGTAGGGCAGATAATCCAAATGCAAAAGATGAAATTTCTAGAATTAATAATCTTAAAGGATCGCCATTCCAAGCAATAATTGCACTTGGGATAAGAAATGCAATTAAATGTCCTAAAAACAACACCAACATCCCCCAGTGAAAAGGTTGTGAACCCCAAAACAACTGTTTACCTTCTAAAAATTGAGAGGATAAGGAGGAAACTTGATAGCCTCTATTATTGTATCTGTATATTGTTCCCATTATAAAAATACCAAATGCTAAATAAGGAAATATTGCAAATACAAAGGTGTTAAGTGAGACTATATTACTCTGTAATCCAGTTTTTAATAGGAATACAATTATACCTGTTATTACAAGCATACCAAAAAATATTCCAGCATAGTTGATTTTCTTTTCAGGTAATGGTCCATTTTCTTCTTTAATTTTTTTAGCTTTTGCCATAGCTATTAATATTAAAATGACAACAATAAACCCTACAACAATTCCTAAATTAATTAATGTATTAGGCGAAATAAATTCTAATAATATCATATTTCTATTTTTTAAATTTGTTTTTAAATAAATTAACTAACAAGTGCCACAATTTGGTAAAAAATTACTTAAAGAAGGTTCGGCTACTTTCACACCGTATTCTACTCCTTCAAAATCAGTTTTAAGCACAAATAAAAGAGCTTGTATTGCATTTTGGTAGATATTGCCATCTACAATATCTTCCATAATAATTACTTTTTGCTTCTTTTTCATGACTTTGTTTTTTAAATCCATTCTTGATTGTTGAAATTCTTCTAACATTTTTTCAATGGCAGGAACTACAGCTCTAACAGATAGTTCCTGAACTAATTCCATATCATCTGATTTAGCGAGCAAGTGCAATACATGGGGTAAATTATCTGCTAATTCTTCCCCACAATCATGGTTAATTTTAGCTTGCTCACGTTTCATATTCACTAAAAATTCACCTCTATTGTAATCTTCCCCAAACAATACATATCCAATGTCTAGGAAGCAAATTGCTTGAATATGAAATGTAAATCCAAATACTTCTTCAACTTCAAACAAAGTTTTAGAGTTGATGTAATCAGAAAAACGTAAAAAACTTTTAGCTGCATCAGGGTATTTCTCTTGGAGCATCAGCATACAAGCATTTACCTTATTGTGATATCCAAAAGTTGGATATTTGAATACTTCTGATAATATTTCGTATTGAGATTTATCCATTTTATAATCCTCTAGCAGGTTTTTCTTTAAATCCGAAGCCAGCTTCTCCTTTATGGTCTGCTGTAGCTTCTATCATTTCTATTGATTCTTCTCTATGAGCTGGTGGAATAACAAAACGTTCTTCAAATGTTGCTAATGAGGTTAATCTAAAAATGGCATTCGCAGCATCAGCACTCATTTTAGCAGTTTTCATTAACTCTGCCACTTTATCTTTAGGTAAATCGCCAACTGTAATATTTCTTCTATGTTGTTTTACAGCCATTAATTTATCATAAACTTCTCTAACTTTATCAGTATCTCCAGCAGAAAATAAAGATGCCAAATACTTCATTGGTAATCTATTGTTATCAATTGATGGAAATAATTCATTAGAAGCGGTATTGTAAGTTCCATCTCCATCAACTTGTGCCATGCCAGGCAACATTGGTGGCACGTAGAATAAGTTAGGTAATGTTCTAAATTCGGGGTGTAATGGTAAGGCAATTCCCCATTCTTTTACAAACTTCCAAACAGGAGAATCTTGTGCTGCTTTTATAGTAGAGTCATGTACTCCACTATTTCTAGCTGCTTCAATCACTATTGGATTGTTTGGATCTACGTAAATATCTAAATGGTTTTTAATTAAATCTTTATCATCACAGGAAGCAACCTGCTCAATTTTATCAGCGTCATAAAGCATTACACCAAGGTAGCGAATACGACCAACACAAGAGTGCATACATGCTGGAGCTTGACCTGATTCTAATCTAGGATAACAAAGAATACATTTTTCTGATTTACCAGTATGCCAGTTGTAGTATGATTTTTTATAAGGACAAGCAGTAACACACATTCTCCATGCTCTACATCTTTCTTGATTTATTAACACAACACCATCTTCTCCTCTTTTGTATAGAGCACCTGATGGGCAAGAGCCAACACATGCTGGGTTTAAACAATGATTGCAAATTCTTGGAAGATACATAAAAGTCATCTTTTCGAGTTGAAACATGGCTTCTTGCTCTGCTGAAGAAAGGCTTTTAAAATTCACATCGTTTCTTGCATAATCAAGAGTACCGCTTAAATCATCATCCCAATTCGGACCAGATTTAATATCAATTGGCTCACCCGTAATTAAAGAAACGGCTCTTGCTGTAGGTTGATCATCTCCTTCTGGAGCTGTGAATAAATCACCATATCGGTATGCCCATGGATGATAATAATCCTCTAGTATAGGCATATTAGGGTTATGAAAAATATTTTTTAATCCTTTTAGTTTTCCAGCTCCTTTTAAAGAAACTGAATTGCCATCTTTAACCCACCCACCTTTATATATTTCCTGATCTTCCCATTTAGTTGGATAACCTGTTCCTGGTTTTGTTTCAACATTGTTCCACCACATATATTCTGCACCTCTTCTGTCTGTCCATACATTTTTACAGGCAACAGAACAAGTATGACATCCAATACATTTATCGAGATGAAAAACCATTGAAATTTGTGCTCTAATATCCATAATTTATAATTTATTATCGTTTATTGATTATTTTTCCATAATCATTACTCAATTGTCAATTGTTAATTGTTAATATTCTACTTTATCCATTCTTCGTACAAGTACATGTGTATCTCTATTTACTCCAACAGGTCCCCAATAATTAAAATGATAAGTAAACTGTCCATAACCACCACACATTAAGTTTGGTTTTAAATGAACCCGTGTAAATGAATTATTCATTCCACCTCTTCTAGGTTCACCTTTTTTACCTCTTCTTTCTTGTGATTTTGCAATGTTGTATGTTCTTTCAACAGCATGATAAACGATACACACTCCTGATGGAATTCTAGCACTTACACAAGCTCTGGTTACATAAGTTCCGTGATCATTATAAACCTCAACATGGTCGTTATCTTTTATTCCAAGATCTGCAGCATCTTTTTCACTTAACCAGCATGGTTCAGCTCCTCTAGATAAAGTTAACATTCTTAATGTATCACCATAAGTAGAGTGAATATGCCATTTACCATGAGGTGTTAAACAGTTTAGCATTTTAGCTTTTCCATCATTTACTGTTTTCCTTAAATCTCCATAAGCTTCAGGTGTTGGAGATGGTTTATAAGTTGACAAGTGTTCTCCAAAAGCGATATAGGCATCATGATCTAAGTAAAAATGTTGACGGCCAGTTAATGTTCTCCATGGAACTAAAAAATCAACATTATAAGTATAAGCCGCATAAGTTCTACCATCATGCATTAATCCTGACCAAAGTGGTGATGAATTATATCGTTTTGGTTGTGCTTGTAAATCTCGGTATTCCATAGCTACTTGTTTGTACTCAGTACCTAAACTAGCTATTTCTGGAACACCAATTTTCTCAGCCATAATATTGTAACATCTTTCTGTTAACTTACCATTAGTTAATGTAGAAAGTTTTAATACCGCATTGATTGCTTCTGTATCATCTTTTAAGGAAGGGTATTCTGTTCCATCACTCCATTTAGAAACATGCTGTCTGTTTTCTAACATTTCTTCATAAACATCAGCACAATCGTAATTATTACCATGAGCACCTAAACCACTTTCAGCAACTCCTTTCCCTAAAGAGATAAATTTGTCATAGATTTTAGTATAGTCTCTATCTTTAAAAACAATTTTATGCATTGTTTCTCCTGGAATTGGCTCACATTCTCCTTTGCTCCAATCTAATAATCTTGGTTGAGTTACCTCATCAGCAGAATCGTGTTGTAAAGGAATATTCACTACATCTTTCATTATTTCTGGCAAATATGTTTTAGCCATGACACTCATTTTCTTAGCTAAACTTTGGAAGATTTGCCAATCCGATTTAGACTCCCAAACTGGAGGAATTGCTTCGGATAATGGGTGAATGAAAGAGTGCATATCTGTTGAATTGATATCAGCTTTTTCATACCATGAAGCTGTAGGAAGAACTATGTCTGAATAAAGTGCTGATGTATCCATTCGGAAGTTAATGTCAATTACTAAATCCATTTTACCTCTTGCTCCTTCTGCTTTATAGGTAATATCTTGTACGATATCACCAGCGACTTCATCTGCAATTTTATTGGAGTGAGTTCCTAAATAATGATCTAAGAAATACTCATGACCTTTTGCAGAAGTTCCAATTGCATTACCTTTCCAGATAAACCAGTTTCTTGGAAAATTGATTTCTTCATCTGGTTCAACAATCGAATGCTTTAGTTCTCCTGATTTTAATTGAGCAACAATATGATTTCTCATTGCATCATCAGTTGTATGACCAGCAGCTTGTGCATCTTTTACAATGTCAAAATTTGATTTGTTATATTGAGGATAATAAGGCATCCAACCATTACGAACAGCTTTAACTGCCCAATCCGCAGTATGCATATTTGCTAACTCATTATCTGGAGAAGAGTTGTAAAATTTTTGATTACCATCGTATCTCCATTGGCTTGAATTAATGTAGTGCCAAATAGGTCCTTGTTGTAATCTTGGAGCAGTACCCCAATCTTTTGAGCTCATAATGGTTGCCCATGAATCCATTGGCGCTAATTTTTCTTGACCAACGTAGTGATTCATTCCGCCACCATTTTTACCATTACAACCAGTGAGCATTTGAGCCATAATTGCAGCTCTGTACATTAAATTACCATGAAACCAATGATTAATAGCAGCTCCAACAATCACCATACATTTACCATCAGTAGTTTCTGCGGTGATTGACCATTCTCTTGCCAACTGAATAACTTCTGATCTGCTAATTCCTGTAAATATTTCTTGCCAAGCCGGAGTGTAAGCGTGGTCCTTATCATCATAAGATGCAGGAAAAGCTCCTTCTAAACCTCTTCCAACGCCATATTGAGACATGGTTAAGTCGTAAATAGTTGCTACTGGTATTTTACTCCCATCAATTGTATCAATATATTTCACTGGAACTCCTCTTAATGCTCTTGTATCTAGTCCAAATTCTTGAAATTCTACTTGTAATACTTTTTCTTTGGTATCTAAGAGAGTTAATTCTGGGTCATATTCTTTGTCTGATTCTCCATCTTCATATTTCATGTTCCAGTTTCCTGATTTTTTATCCCATCTGTGTCCCATGCTTCCTTTTGGCATAACTAAATCGCCTGTAGCAACATCATAATTTAAAAATTTCCAATCCCCATTACTAACATCTTTGTATTTACTAATTCGATTTGCTCTTACCATTCTTCCTGGAAGATAATGACCATCTTTTTCGTGTAACTCAACTAGAAAAGGACAATCTGTATATCTTTTTACATAGTTGATAAAATAAGGAGTTTTTTTATTCACATGAAATTCTTGTAAAATGACATGAGTAACAGCCATCCAAAAAGCTCCATCAGATCCAGCATGAACTGGAATCCATTGGTCTGCATGCTTTGCAACCATACTAAAGTCTGGCGACATTACAACAGTTTTAGTACCATTATGTCTTGCTTCGGAAAAGAAATGAATATCTGGCGTACGGGTCATTCCAAGGTTGGCACCCATCGATACAATAAATTTGGATAGAAACCAATCGGCACTTTCGCAAACATCTGTTTGTTCACCCCAAATTTCAGGATAAGCATTTGGCAAATCGCAATACCAATCGTAAAAACTTAAGTTAATGCCTCCCATTAATTGCAAGTATCTCGCTCCAGAAGCATAACTTAACATACTTTTAGCAGGGATTGGTGCAAAGCCAGTGATTCTGTCTGAACCGTATTTTTTGATTACATAGATATTAGCAGCAGTAATCAACTCTTCCATTTCATCCCATTTCACTCTTCTAAAACCACCTTTACCTCTAGCTCTTTGATATCGTTTTCTACTCTCTTTATTTGCTTGTAAGTTTGTCCAAGCCAATACAGGGTCTCCTCCACACTTTTCTTTTTCTGCTCTATACAAATCAATTAATGCTCCTCTAATAATAGGGTACTTAACTCTGATAGGGCTATATAAATACCAAGAGTAAGAAATACCTCTTTGACAACCTCTGGGCTCGTATGGAGGAACTTCTTTATTAAATTGTGGGTAATCTACTTGTTGTAACTCCCAAACAACAATCCCATCTTTTACGTGTATAGCCCATGAGCAACCACCAGTACAGTTTACGCCATGTGTGCTTCTAACAACTTTATCGTATTGCCATCTGTTTCTATAAAATTCTTCCCATTTTCTTGTATTAGGAGATATTATGTCTTCAATCCAGCTCATAATTTTTTATGTTTAAGTTCTTTTATACTAATTAAGATTCTATTGAATCATTACCTTTTAATTGTCTGCTAAAAATATTTTTTTTGGTAGATTCTTTTTTTCTATTGCTCCAAAGGATACTTATTATAATAAGTATAAGAATTAATCCTACTACTCCACCACCTGCTAGTAAAGTGAATCCACTATTTACAGTTTGAGTTTTACTTACTTGATCTGCATATTTAAAAAAAGCTGTTAACTGTCTTACTTCATCTACTGTTAATTGGTTGTTTCCATAAGCTAGCGTCATTGCTGGAAAAGGAGGGGCATTTAAAATACCTGAAATTCCTGCATCACCTAATCTTACATAAACATTGGTTAAATCTTTGGCTAATAAACCGCCAGGAATTAAATCATTATTTGTTACATTATGACATGTAATGCACAAAGGACCTCCATTTGCAAAATGTTTGTTACCTGTGAATAATTGTTTTCCCAATTCAACATCTTCTGCAGAATATTCAATTGGGACAATTGGTTCTGCTGGAATTACTGCAGTTGAAGAGATAGCACCTGCATCTCCTTTAACATAATCTAATATTGCAATAATTTCTGCATCTGACATATCTGTAAATGGTATCATTGCAATTTTACTGTATTCTTCAAAAATTGCATTAGCATCTTTGTCACCTGTTTTAATAAATGCCTGTGAATCTTTTATCCAACTTAATAACCATTTTTGAGTTCTTTTTTCATTAATTCCAGCTAATCCAGGCCCAACCAATCTAGTTGTAGTTACAGTATGGCAAGCAGCACATTTTGCGGTAAAAAGTGCTTTACCATCTTGTGCATCAACACTAAATACTGTAAAAATACCTAGGCTCACAATTAATGTTATTCTATTTGCAATTGATTTCATTGTTTTGTTTTTAAATTTTTTCGTTTAAAGCGAATTGAATATTAATTACATGATAAAAGTATGCGGTAAATAGAATCTATAATATGATAATAATCATATTATAATAAGTTTGTTATCATCTTTTTGCATGTTTTTAGAAGCATCCTAAATCCTTACTAATCAATTGTGTATATGTTAATTCGTTGATTTATAAAAAACAAAATAATGCTTAGATTGAAAAAAATTAACATTATAATAATATGTTATTAATCATTTTTTTTATTACCCTACTATTGTTATTTTTTTGAATATTTAGGCTTTAATTGATTATTGTTTTTTGAATAAACATTCCTACGAGAAAAATCCTTTAGGAAAACATTATGTTCTATTGCAAGCCAATAAATATCACCAAAAAATAACTCCTACGGTGTAAATTTTATATTAGAACTCAGATTGTCAGTTATAGAAACTACTTTTACCAATTACTATTTTACACAATTTGTAATAAATGGACGTTGAACATTAATTTTTGGACTCAAATACGGAATGTTTAAATTTAATCCTCTGAGGATAAAAAGGAGTCCTAAAAGAAGTATGAAAAAAGGTATTATTTTTTTTATTTTATTTCTAAAATTGATGGTTACAAAATTAGAAAGTAAAACAGCTGAAAACATCATTGGCAAAGTGCTTATTCCGAAAAACAACATAAACAAGGCTCCTTGAAACACATTACCTGTAGCAATAGCACCACCGATAGCTGCATAAACCAAACCACAAGGCAATAAACCATTAAGTAACCCAATTAAAAATAAGTTAAAAGTAGAAGATGTATGAAATAATTTTCCAAAATTATTTTTGATTTTTGAAAAAAAACTCAAATTATTTGTTGGTTTTATTTTATTAATAAATGCTTTTGGAATTATTACCGATAAAATAAAAACTATTCCTATAAAAATAGAAATTACCTGTTGAGTTATTGCCATGCTAACACCTTGACCAAGACTCCCAAATAAAATACCAAATAATACATACGTAGCGATTCGTCCTGTATTATAAATAAATCCACTAATTAATCGAAAAAAAGGAGTATTATTTTTTACTGGCAAAGCAAAGGCTATTGGCCCACACATTGCAATACAATGAAAGCTTCCAAATAAACCAATGGCAAATGCTGTTATGAATAACTCCATAAATTAAGGTAAGTCAATAACTTCTTCGTTGTAATATTCAATATTATTTGCACTCCAATCAATTTTTAGTTGATACATACCAGCAGAAAATTTGCTTATATCAATTGAATGAAAGCTGGTTGTTGTTTGGAAAGAAAATTTTTTATCATCATTTTGGTTGGATGGTTTGAAAAAAATTATTTCACCCATAATAATTTCTCCAACTTCTTTTGGAAATTGAATTCTAAGTTGATTATTGATTATCTGCCAAGTTAACTTTTCTGATAGCTGTTCTGTTCTAGCTTCTTTTTTTAATATCTCTTTAAAAGCTAATTCCTTTTCATAATAATCTTCGGTTACTAGTTCACTTTTTTGTTGGGTGGATAGATAAACCATAACCAACATAAAAATGACAAAAGTTCCAAAAAGAATAAACGCACCTGTTCCCCAGTTAAATTTCATTTTATTGTTTGTTTAATTTTTAATTACTAGTACTTGGCCCTAAAAAATTGGTATCATCTTGTTCCAATAATTCTGTTCCATTATAAACTCCAATAACTATAGGTGTGCTTTTAGTTATTAAATCGTTACGATGTATTTTAACAAAAAATGCTTGTTGACTACTTTCTCCTTTTTTTACAGTAAGTATATCATTTCCAACCATTTGTATATTTCCTTTAGTGCCTATTAACTTAAAAATTAATTTTAATTCTTTATTAGATTTATTTACGACATTAAGGTTGTAAAGATTAGTAATATAACCTCCTTCTTGTTCTTGAAATAACATTCCAGGTGTTCTTAAAATCGAGGCTTCTAAAGAACCTCTTAAGGTAAACAAGTAGATTACAAAAACAATTAACAATAGTAATAATACAGTATATGCTTTAGATCGTATAGAAAATTTTGTTTTAGTTTGGTTGGCAATTGCGTTTTCAGAATCTATTCTTATTAATCCTTTTTCTTGTCCCGTTTTTTCCATCACATAATCACATGCATCCATACAAGCAGTACAATTAATGCACTCCAATTGAGTTCCATTTCGAATATCAATCCCTGTAGGGCAAACATCCACACATTGATAACAATCAATACAATTTCCTTTTCCAGCAATTTTTCTGTCTTCACTTTTATCAATTTTTGAACGCCCATTTTCTCCTTCTCCTCTTTTATAATCGTAAGCAACAACTAATGAATTTCTATCTAACATTACACCCTGTAACCTACCATAAGGACAAATAATTAAACAAACTTGTTCTCTAAACCAAGCAAATACAAAAAAGAAGATTAAACTAAAAATTAAGGTGCTTATAAAACCACCTAAATGTTCATTGATGGGAGATTGTTGAATTTTAAGCAATTCATCTGCACCAATTACATAAGCTAAAAAAGTGTTAGATATGGCTAAAGCAATAATATAAAATAAAATGTATTTAAAGCCACGTTTGCTTATTTTTTGAAAATTCCATGATTGTTTCTTTAACAGTTGTTGTTCTTTGTAGTTTCCATCTATCCAATATTCTATTTTACGATAAACTACTTCCATAAATATGGTTTGTGGACAAATCCAACCACAAAAAATTCGTCCATAAACGGTGGTGAAAAGGGTAATAAAAATAACCATGGCAATCATGATTAATCCAAAAATATGAAAATCTTGAGGCCAAAAAACTTGTCCGAACAACACAAATTTTCGAGTAAGAATATTGAACATTAAAAAGGGTTCATCATCAATTTTTATCCAAGGAATGGCAAATAAAATGGCAAGGAGGAAATAGCTTAGATAAGTTCTGTAGTTGGTAAATTTTCCTTTTGGCTCTTTTGGATACAACCACTTTCTTTTTCCCTCCTCATTAACCGTAGTTATCTTATCTCTGAAAGTTTCATGATTTTGATATTCTTCTGAATTCATTTTCATTAAAATTTTAAATGCTTAAAGTTGAATATAGTATTCAAAATTAAGCATTTAACATGGAGCATTTTTTAATATTTATTGCCCTGAGGTTCTTTCCCCCCTTCAACATTTTTATTTTTGAATTCGGTAAGGATATAACTAGCTACATTTTGTATTTGTTGTGGTTTTAATTGAGATTCCCACGGTATCATTCCTTTTTCTGGGACACCAAATGTGATTGTTTTAAACAAATCTTTAATAGTATTTCCATGTATCCAATACTCATCAGTAAAATTAGGGCCAACTGATCCTCCTCCATTTTCTAAGTGACAGGGAGTGCAATTTTTTTTAAAAATCTCCTTTCCTTCTGCTAACTCTTCAGCAACTGTAGATAATACTACTGAATTTTCATTGATTTCACTTCCACCAAAATTTTCTTTGAAGATGGCAACATCTTTATTAGCATTTTCTACCTCTGTGGTATATTCGTCTATTTGATTATAATCGCCAAAAGAAAAATATCTTAAAGAATAGACAAAAGCAAAAATAATTGTTCCATAAAACAAATATAACCACCATGGCGGCAAGCTGTTATCTAACTCCATGATTCCATCATATTCGTGATCCATTATATTGGTATCTAATTCATCTATTATTTCGATGTCTTTGTTTTTGTCAGTCATGACTTGATTTTTTTAATTATTTGTCTTCTTCAAAAGGAAGTTTTTCTATATGATTAATATAGCTTTTGTCAATTTTATAAACCCAAAAGAGTAAAGCGACAAAAAAGCTAAAAAAAATAACGAAGGAGATAATAGGGAAAATTTCTATTCCATCTATTGTCTCCATTGTATGTTTAATAAATTTGAGCATTTAATATTATTTTACAGCAACATTCTCAATGTCTGTTCCTAATCTTTGTAAATAAGCAATTAATGCAATAATTTCTTTTTTAGCATCCGCCTCTTTTATTCCTTGAATTTTTAATTCAGCGGCAATACCTTCTGCTTGAACTTTCAAATCATTTTTTCCTGATTTTATTTGTTCATCCGTATAAGGTACGCCTAATTTTTGCATCACCGCCATTTTTGAGGTAGTGCTATTTACATCAATTTCTTTAAACATTAGCCATGGGTAATTAGGCATAATAGAACCAGGAGACATACTTCGTGGATCAAACAAATGATTATAATGCCAAGAATGTGATTTTCGTAATTTTTTAGATCCTTCACGAGCTAAATCTGGTCCTGTTCTTTTTGAACCCCATTGAAATGGATGATCGTAAACAAATTCTCCCGATTTAGAATATTCACCATAACGTTCGGTTTCATGTCTAAAAGGTCGAATCATTTGAGAATGACAGTTGTAACATCCTTCTTTAATATAAATATCTCTTCCTTGCAATTCTAATGGAGTATATGGTTTTACAGACGCTATCGTTGGTATGTTTGATTTTACCAAAAATGTTGGCACCATTTCAACAGCTCCACCTATCAAAACTAGTACTAATGCAAGTATCAACATACGAATAGGTTTTCTTTCAATTGCTCTGTGCCAATACTCTTTAACAGCTCCTTTGTATTCTTTTTCAAGCGGATAAGCTTCGGCTTCTTCATTTGCAACAAAAGAACCAGCTTTAACGGTTTTAATTAAATTATAAACCATCATCAAAGCACCAATTAAGTATAAAGTTCCACCAAGGCTTCTCATTGCATACATTGGGATAAGTTGGTTAACTGTTTCTAAAAAATTTGGATATTTTAAATACCCATCTAATGTAAATTCTTGCCACATTAAATATTGTGTAAATCCTGCCCAATAAAGAGGTAATGCATAAAATAAAATACCCAAGGTTCCCATCCAAAAATGAACATTGGCTAATTTTTCAGAAAATAGTTTTGTTTGAAACATTCTAGGTATTAACCAATATAGCATCCCAAAAGTTAAAAATCCATTCCATCCTAAAGCTCCTATATGAACATGAGCAACAGTCCAATCTGTATAATGACTGATGGCATTAACACTTTTTAGTGCCAACATTGGCCCTTCAAATGTTGCCATACCGTAAGCAGTAATAGCTACAACAAAGAATTTTAGTACTGCACTATCTCTAACTCTATCCCACGCACCACGCATGGTTAACAAACCATTAATCATACCACCCCATGATGGAGCAATTAACATTACAGAAAACACTACTCCCAATGTTTGAACCCATCCAGGTAAAGCAGTATATAAAAGATGATGAGGTCCAGCCCAGATGTACAAGAAAATTAATGCCCAAAAGTGAATGATAGATAATTTATAAGAATAAACAGGTCTTTTAACAGCTTTTGGAACAAAATAATACATTAACCCCAAATACGGTGTAGTTAAGAAAAATGCAACTGCATTATGACCATACCACCATTGCACCAACGCATCTTGAACACCAGCATAAAAGGAATAACTTTTTAATAAATTTACCGGATATTCAAAAGAATTAACAATGTGCAACACAGCAACAGTAACAAACGTGGCAATGTAAAACCAAATGGCAACGTATAAGTGACGTTCTCTTCTTTTCAAAATAGTTGCAAACATGTTCCAACCAAATACAACCCAAATACCTGCAATTGCAATGTCAATAGGCCATTCTAATTCTGCGTATTCTTTACCTGTTGTAAAACCTGCCAACAAAGTAATGGCAGCAGCTACGATAATTAATTGCCAGCCCCAAAAGTTAATCTTACTTAATTTATCACTCCACATTCTAGCTTTTAATAATCGTTGAAGAGAGTAATAAACACCAGTAAAAATTCCATTACCAACAAAAGCAAAAATTACCGCATTGGTATGTAAAGGTCTAGTTCTACCAAAAGTGGTAAATTCAAGATTAAAATTTAAAGCAGGAATGTAAATCTGGAATGCAACTAGCAATCCAACTAACATACCAACTACACCCCACAGCATGGTAGCATAGGCAAACATTTTTACGATTTTATTATCATAATAGAATTTTTCAATTTGCTCTGACATTTTTTATTTTTTTAATAATCGTTTTTATTTTTTTGATGTTGTTTCTTTATCTTTTTCTAAGTTTTCATTATCAAACAACATTCTTACTGAAGGAGTATATCCATCCTCATATTGTCCAGATTTAACTGACCAAATAAAAGCTATTAGAAATCCTGAAGCTATAGTTAAACTTAGAATGATTAAAATAAATAGAACACTCATCTAGATAAATTTTATGACAAATAAATATGTTATACAACATATTATCTATGATTTTCATCATATCTCATCTTGTTTTTTAACAGATGTACCACGGGTTATTATAATTTTTTTTGTTGAGCTAAAAGATTTGAAGTTAATGTTACAAATAAAACAACTGTGATTGAACTTAGCGGCATTAGTATGGCAGCAAAAACTGGTGAAAGTAAACCTGTTACGGCAAAATAAAGCCCAACAATATTATAAGAAAAAGAAATAACGAAACTGGCAATAATGATGTGGATACTGGCTTTACAATACGAAATAAATTGAGGTAACTTATCGAACACCGATGCGTCTAAAATGGCATCACAGGCTGGTGAAAAGATATTCACATCTTCCGAAATTGATATTCCTACATCGCTTTGTTTTAAAGCTCCTGCATCGTTTAGCCCATCCCCAATCATTAATGTGACATTGCCTTGTTTTTGAAGTGATTTTATATAAGCCAATTTTTCTTCTGGAGTTTTGTTGAATAAAAACTCGCTTTCTGCTCCAAAAAAACTTTTCAAATTTTCAAGTTCACTGTCATTATCTCCAGAAATAAGTTTGATTTTAAAAAATGATTTTAGCTTTATAATGGTTGAACTTAACCCTTCTCGGTAGCTATTTTCTATTTGGAAATACCCTAAATAAGATTCATTTATTTTTAAATGTACTCGAGTAGCTTTAGAAAAATCATCAATGTTATTTTTTACAAATTTTTCAGAACCTAATTTAACTTTTGAATTGCTTATTGTTGCCATTAATCCTTGTCCAAGCATTTCGTTAAATGATTCAACTTCAAGTATTCTTTCGGAATTAATAAAGTTAAAAACCATTTTACTTAAAGGATGCGATGATTGCCTTAAAGTAGAAGCAATTAGACTTTTTTGATATGCTGTTAATTCCTCACCATGATAGGTGACATTATTTTTTGATGATTGTGTAATAGTACCTGTTTTGTCAAAAATAATGGTGTTTATTTTAGCAAGCCGTTCAATTACCGATGCGTTTTTTAAATAAAACTTATTTCGCCCTAAAATTCTTAATACATTTCCAAAAGTAAAAGGAGCAGACAAAGCAAGGGCACATGGACAAGCAATAATTAATACTGCAGTAAAAGAATTGATGGCAG
The DNA here is from genome assembly GCA_964360245.1 of uncultured Vicingus sp. Lineage (GTDB taxonomy): Bacteria > Bacteroidota > Bacteroidia > Flavobacteriales_E > Vicingaceae. The sequence continues at coordinate 12,429 of CAYHWX010000003.1, read as the reverse complement.
TTTTAACATCAATTTTCCACCAATAAGCAAGACTTATTAAAGCAATAAATAGAATAATAATGGTAAAATATTTGCTCATTTTATTCATTATTCCATCAAATTTATCTTCATCAACTTTTATAAATGTCTCATCGTTCCATAATTGAGTAAGATAGGAGTGTGAAAGCTTTTTAATTACCTTCAATTGAATGGCTTGTCCTAATTGTTTACCACCTGCGTATATTTTATCTCCAATTTTTTTGTGTACTGGATTTGCTTCTCCTGTTACAAAACTATTGTCGATATTAGCTTCTCCAAAAATTAATAAGGCATCAACCGGAATGATTTCATTATTTCTAATCAATATCGTGTCGCCAATAGTTAATTCTGAAACAGCAATACTTTTTTCAATTTTATCAGTTGTAATAATAGTTGTTGCTATTGGAAAGTAGGATTTGTAGTCTCTTTCAAATGAAAGAATATCATAAGTTTTTTGTTGAAAAATTCTTCCTATCAGCATAAAAAAGATTAAAGCAGCCAACGAGTCTAAATACCCAGAGCCAGTGTGGGAGAGTATTTCATAAGCACTTCTAAAAAAAAGTGCCAAAATACCTAACGCAATAGGAATATCAATATTGATGGTTCGGTGTTTAATAGCCTGATAAGCCGATTTCAAATACCCACTTGAACTATAAAAAATAACAGGCAAAGAAAGCACAATGTTTACATAACCAAAAAAATGTGAAAAAGCAGATTCTTTGATGCTATCTAGTCCAAAATATTCGGGCAAACTGATGAGCATAATATTTCCAAAGCAAAATCCGGCAATACCTAGTTTGTATATTAAGCTGCGGTCGATAGATTTTTTTTCCCCCGATTTCAACAGGTCTAAATTGATGTTTGGCTCGTACCCAATGCTGGCTAAAAGTTCAACTAACTGCCTTAATGATAAATTTTGTGAATAAAAAGAAACTTTAATTTCCTTTTTTAAAAAGTTAACTCTTGAAGATTTGATGTCAATATTTAGTTTGTATAAATTTTCTAGCAACCAAATGCAAGAACTACAGTGTATTTGAGGCAAATATAGTGTAATGATACTAGTCTGTTCGTCTTTAAAGTCGAGAAGCTTATCAATTAGTTGCTCATTTTCTAAGTATTCAAATTTTTTTGATACATTTTTTGGTGGAGTAATTCCGGGAGTTTTTTCTAACTCATAGTAGTTACAAAGATTGTTTTGATTTAAAATTTCAAAAACTGTTTTACAACCAGTACAGCAAAATTGTTTGGTATCAAAATTAATTAATTCGTCCTCACAATTTTCTCCACAATGGTAACATTGAGTATCTCTTAACATATATGATTTTTATCCTACAATATAAGTTTGCAAACTTAATACTTAAAGTTTAAACTATAATTGAGATAAAAATCTTCAATAAAAAATCACTTTAGATGAAATAAAAATTCAAACGATTTAAAAGAGATATTTTAATCTTTTTTTTCTGCTTTTAATTCTGAAATTGTGGCTAAAAGATTTTCATTTTCAATATTAGCCTCATTTAATTTAGCTGCTGATTTTTCAAGGTTACTAGTTAATTTAGCAAGTTCCGTTTTTCTTTCTGTTAAATCCGATTGCATCAATTCAATTTTAGCTTGTAAATCAGTTATTTCTTTTCTTCTTCTCGACAAATCAGTTTCAAGAGAGATGTTCTTTTCCTGTAAATCATTATAGCGTTGATTAAGCTGATTATAGCGTTGATTTAGATCGTTATAATCGCTGACTTTTTGATTAAATAATGCTTGTAGTTTATCTAATTTGTTTTTTTGAATAAACCAGGCAATGGCAAAACCAAGACCAGCTGAAACAATCAGCATAACTATTATTTCTAAAATTGCATTTCCCATAGCTGTATATTTTGATTAATTAATAATTATTTCTACTCTTCGTTCCAAATCTCTTCCTTCTTTTGTTACATTAGAATTAGTTGGATCGTTCTCTCCTTTAGATATTGTTTGTATCTGATTATCTTCAATTCCTACCTCAATCAACATCTTTTTTACGCACTCTGCTCTTTTGAGCCCTAATAATTCATTTTCTTTTTCATCTCCAACATCATCAGTATGACCAATTAAATCAATTTTATGAGTCTTATTTTGATTCAAAAATAGCTTAAGCTCATTAAAATAGTTTTTGAGTTCATCATCACTTTTTAAATTATCTTTTCCAAATTCAAAATAAACAACTTTGTTTTCAAATTTTAATTTGGGTTCATTTATTGTAATTTCCGTTTTATTATTGGTTTCATCTTCTGTTATTTTTACGACAAGAGTTTCATTTTTAATATTTTTATTAGAAATAGAACTATTTGCTGTTGGCTGGCAAAAACCTTTAATTCTACAAACATACCAATAGGATGAACCGCACATCCATAATAGGAGTGCTATAATTAAAATAAAAGTAGGATTTTTCATTATACAATAATTTAAATTGAAAACCGAAAATAATGATTAAATATAAAAAATTATTTCGTTACAACCAAATGATTTTCAAATATTTATTTCAAAAAGTAACTTTTTATTTAAAAAAGAATTTTAATGTGTTTTGAAACATAAAAACTAATCAAAAAAGAATAAAAATTTAGATTTTCACCATGTATTCAGGTTTTTAAGAAAAAAAATAATTTCTCTATTAAAAGAAACTATTCTAATTTTAAGTTGATCTGATTTGTTGGAGGTAGAATTTTGTAATTAAATTACCATTCCTCTTTGGCTTTAACTTCTATTTCGAAAATATTGTTAAAATGTAAGTTATATATTTCTTTAGGTCCCTTCAGAAAAAAAGGACGATAGGCGATTAGTTCTTTATTTAAATAATTTTGTTCAAAGGTTTGTTCCTCTCCTTTTTTTAATAGTTCCCCATCCCCTACCAATACAATGTTTTTTAAGGTAACTCTATATTTTTTTTCTTTTAACTCTATAATTACTAAACCCTTAAAACTTGTTTTATTAACAATTACAGGCACGCCAGCTACACCAGTCTTTGCAGGGTCAATTTTCTGTGGTTTTAATTTAGTGATGATGGTATCGGCAACCACCTCTATCAACCAAAATTTATCGGATGCCTTAAAATAGGTAATGATTTCTTCTTTAGTCATTTTTGTATCATATACCTTTTGCCAACTTATTTCAAAATTTTTCAATAAAAAGTTAGCATCTTCGGCTTGTGCATTACTGTTTGTAGCAATAAATAAGGATATGACAACTAATAAATATTTCATAAGATTGTTTTTTAGAACTGCGACAAATATAATAAAAACGAAAAAACCCGAGTATTAAAATATTCGAGGTTTAACTTTACAAGTGAGAGGTGGAAGCCTTCTCATGAGTATTTTAAAAAATCTATTTTTTAGCCAAATTAAGACAGGTTCTTTATCATTACATATAAAATTCTCGAAAGTTCATCTGCTTTAAGTTGATATTCTTCAAATGTTGTCGTTGTAATTCTTTCTTCATCTGTAAGTATATCGAGAACAGCTACACATTCGAAAACCGAAGCTCTTGCTGTTGTAAAATAATTTTTACGATCGGCTTTTGAAAACTTACCAGAGCCTTCTGCAATATTTAATGGTACACTAAACGAAGCTCTTCCTAACTGGTCTTTTAGATAATTGTCAAATTTGTTTTCAATTATTAATTTTTTGCAAAAAATGTGAAAAGCCTTAGCTTTTTTGTAAACTTCGAGCTTTTGAAAATCAAACATGTAGTTTATGTTAGAGTGAGAAACAGAATGAGAATGAAGAAAAATCAGAGGAGTATGTTCGCTTTCGCTCTCATTCTCACTCTGATTTTGTACTCGGAGCGGGAATTGAACCCGCACGATCGCAATGATCACAGGATTTTAAGTCCTGCGTGTCTACCAATTCCACCACCCGAGCAACACTGAGCGGGAGACGGGGTTCAAACCCGCGACCTCCACCTTGGCAAGGTGGCGCTCTATCAGCTGAGCTACTCTCGCTTATTTTTTTGAAAGAACTATCCCTAAAACAGGGGAGAGCAAAAGTAACTAAAAATTTAAACCTGCAAAATTCTAACTCGCATTTATTCTATATTTTTTTATTTCAACGCTTTTGGTACTGCTAAAAGCAGTTATCATTGGATAATAATGTAATGGGTTGAGCGTTTAACTACAATGGTAGTAAGAAAGCTTCTCTAAGATATGCGTACAAGGCATTAACAATTGGAGGTAGTAATGAAGAATCTTAGAGAAGCTATTTTTATAATTTTATAATGCTGTTACGATAGCGATTACGACTAGAAAAGACATTAATGCAACAATAATAAAAGTATAAATATTGTGTTCTACGGTTTTATTAAGCTGTGTTTTCATGGCTCTTTTATTTTAGTTAATAATTTATTTCTTTATAAAAAAAAGTAAATAATCACTCATTTCCGATACTATTAAGAACTTTCTTCTACAATAAAAACGAATGAAAACCTGCAAAAGTTGCCTGCTGCTGAAAGCAATATATAAACGGTAGTATTTAACCAACAAAAGGAGAAAAAATATGTATTTCTGGAACTTTTATTTTTTAAGAAATGCCAATGTATGGTCTAAAACGATTTGTGCATGTGGTGGAAAAGTAGTTTCGTTATAAGGGTGTGATGCTCCAAATGAATGTCCTGCACCTTCAACAATAAAAAGTTCGGAATTGCTGCTCCACTTATTTATTATGCTAGCTTCATTTACAGAAACTGCTTCATCTTTTGTTCCATGTATAATCAAATGAGGAATGTTTAAGTTATTGGAAGCTAATTCCACATTAAATCTATCTTTGTTGTTCAACGTATTTTCAACTAATTGATAATACAAAGGCATTTGCTGATGAGTTCTTGCATTTTCGACGTAAATAACACCTTCTTTTTTCCAATGGTTTATCTGCTCTTCATTATACCTATTTACTAAATCGGCAACTGCAGCCCAAGTAACAACTTTTTTTATTCGATTATCTTCATTAGCAGCTAATATTGAGATGCCTCCACCTCTACTGTGTCCTATTAAATAAATTTGCTGCTTGTTTAATTCTTTGTCTGCGATGAGGTTATTAGTTTCTACCCAATCGATTATAGTTCTTAAATCGTCTAATTCCTTGGTATAATTATTATTGCCAAAAGCTTCTAAATCTGGAAAATCTATCGGTTGTTCAATTGTGCCTCCATTGTGCGAAAAGTTAAACTTTACAAAAGCAAAATCGTTTTCAATAAAATATTCCATTACTTTATTAAAGTGTCCCCAATCTTTAAATCCTTTAAATCCATGAGCAAAAACGATTACTGGTTTTGGAACTGCGTTAGGTTGATATCCAAAATCTAATAATATTTGTTTGTCGTGTTTCCCATCAATAACAATGTTTTTTACAATCAACATATTACATTTTATTTGGCACTTGAACCCCTAATAATAACATGGCAGATTTAATTATTTTACCAATAGCTTCTGATAAACAGATTCTAAAAGCCAATTTCTCTAAATCTTCTTCTTTTAAAATTGGAACTGTTTGGTAGAAGTTGTTAAATTCTTTTACCAAGTCAAAAACATAATTAGCAATTAATGCGGGACTATAATTTTCTCCTGCTTCTTTTATAATTACTGGATAATCGTTCATTAATTTTATCAATTCATGCTCTTTCTCATTAATTTCAACCGCTTGATAATTTTTTGAAAAACCCAATTCAATAGCTTTTTTTAATAATGATTGAATTCGAGCAAAAGCATATTGAATAAAAGGACCCGTATTTCCATTTAAATCAATGGATTCGGCTGGGTTAAAAACCATGCCTTTTTTTGGGTCAACTTTCAATAAAAAATACTTTAAGCTTCCCAACCCGATAGTAGCATAAAGCTCATCTTTTTCTTCATTAGTCATCCCTTCTATTTGTCCACGATTTTGCGTCATTTCTTTGGCATCGTTCACCATCATTTCCATTAAATCATCAGCATCAACAACTGTTCCCTCTCTCGATTTCATTTTTCCTTCTGGCAATTCAATCATGCCATACGATAAGTGAAAGCAACCATCTGCCCATTGGTATCCTAATTTTTTAAGGATAGCAAATAAAACCTTAAAATGGTGATTTTGTTCATTCCCTACCGTATAAATCATTCCACTTAAATCAGGGTGTTTTTTATAACGTTCAATAGCTGTTCCAACATCTTGAGTCATATAAACAGAAGTTCCATCTGAACGCAGCAATAATTTATCGTCTATTTTTTCAGAACTTAAATCGCACCAAACTGAGTTGTCTTCTTTTTGGTAAAATATTTTTTTTGCCAACCCTTCGGTTACCACATCTTTTCCTAACAAATAGGTGTCGGATTCGTAATACAATTCATCAAAATCTACACCCATGGTTTTATAGGAAATCGCAAAACCGTCATAAACCCAACTGTTCATCTTTTTCCATAGAGTTCTTACTTTCTCATCACCTTCTTCCCATTTCTGAAGCATTTCCTTTGCCTCATACATAATTGGTGTTGATAATTCAGAATAAAGTTTTATATCTGGGTGGTCTTCCATCTTTTGAATAACCCCATCCTTCTTTATTCTTCCTTCTTTATGAGCTTGTATGCCATTTGCAATAGAATCATTATCAGTTACTATGTAATCTCCTTTCAATTTCTCCATTTCAAAAGCTGCTTGCGATTTTAAAACTTTATCAAACTCCACATAATATTTTCCAACCAAATGATCGCCTTTTAAACCAGAACTTTCTGGTGTTTCGCCATTTCCAAATTTTTTCCAAGCCAACATACTTTTACAAATGTGTATTCCTCGGTCGTTTATCACTTGTGTTTTTACCACTTTATGTCCAAGTGCTTTCAAAATTTCGGCAACAGCATAGCCTAAAAAATTGTTTCGTAAATGTCCGAGATGTAAAGGTTTATTAGTGTTTGGAGAAGAATATTCAACCATAATGGTGCTTTCAGAATTGGGCGGAGCAAAACCGTAATTGGTTGTTTTTGAAATCGTATTAAAAACACTCAACCAATAATTGGATGAAATAGAAAAATTTAGAAACCCTTTAACAACGTTATAACCAACAACTTCTTCAACGTTTTCTTTGATATAATTTCCTAAATCTTCGGCGGTAAGTTCTGGAGATTTTTTAGATATTTTTAAAAATGGAAAAACAACTATGGTTAAATCTCCAGCAAATTCTTTCCTAGTTTTTTGAACCTGTACTAGTTTATCATCAACCTCTACATCGTATAATAGTTTTATTCCCTCAACAACTTTCTCAGTCAATAATTTCTCCATTACTTCAAACAATATTTTTCTATACTTTGTGTAAAATCATTGATTACATCAAACGCAGTTTCAGCCATTACATTTCCTTTGTTATCTAAACAAGGATTAACTTCTACTACCTCCACGCAGGTAACTTTACCACCAGCTATAATTTTATTAATAATTTGTTTTACTTCCTCTTTATCAAAGCCTTTAGAGACAGGAGTTCCAGTTCCTTTGGAGATTAAATCACAATCCAAACTATCTACATCAAAAGAGATATAAATCAACTCACAATCTTTCAACTTTTCTAATGCTTCCAGAACACAAACATTCATTCCACGATACCGAATCTCATCTACTGTATAATTTTTGATGCCGAATTTTGCAATAGCAAATTCTTCAGGTTCTTCAGTAGATCGAACTCCAAAATACACCACATCGTTAGGTAAAACTTTTGGGGAAATAGCTCCAATATTTTTCATTCCTTCCCAATTTTTGTCAGTTTCTGGAGTAATATCGTTCACTTTTCTTTCTAAGTTATCATTAGCCAAAGCTGCGGCTAATGGCATTCCGTGTATGTTGCCAGACGGTGTAGTGTACGGTGAATGAAGATCAGCATGAGCATCTATCCAAATTACACCTAATCTTTTAGTCGGAAAAACTGCTTTAATGCCGCTAATTGTTCCTAAAGCTGAAGAATGGTCACCTGACAATACAATAGGAAAAGAATTATCGAGTAAAGAATGTTGAACAGAATTACTCAGTTTAATACATACTTCCAATACTTTGCCTATTCTTTTTGCATAAGGAGTTTGTTGTTTCTCATAAACAGCTTCATTAACTGTTTCAACATCTTCGTAATCATAGCGATTAAAAAAATCACTATCTCTATTGATTGCGGCTATTTCAATAGCATCAATACCCATGTCAGCCCCACGGGTTCCAGCTCCAATGTCTGACCTATTCTTTATTATTACTATCTTTTTCATAAAAAAAATTAAAGCTCTTTTTCTAATTTTTACACATCAACTTACTCAAAATAGGCTTCGAAGTTATTGAAAATGAATTACATTTCCATAGAAAATTGCTAGAACAATAACCAAACAAGCATAAAATGGTAAATAATCTAACTAAGCCCCTTTACTCTAAAAATAATTATATATTTGTATGATGTGTATTATTTGATGTTGAAAAAAGTAATTTATATTTTAATTCTAATTGTTTCGATTTCCGTTATCGGCGGATGTGGAGGTGACTTTTCAGGTAAATCTCAAGGTATTATTTATTATAAAGTAAGTTATCCAAAAATGGATAAACGTAATTTGATGTTTGATTTTATGCCAAAAAAAATGGTTTTAAAATTTAAAGATAACAAATACGTGACCAACATGACTGCTGGGATGGGAATGTTTAAAACTGACATTGTTGTTGATCAAGAAGAAAATCAATTTTCACAGATGGTAAAATTGATAAATAAGAAATACATCTTAACACTTAAAGGAGACCATATAAAAAAATCTTTAGCTAATTTACCAAAATACCATGTTGAGGAAACTGGTGAAACAAAGATAATTCTTAATTATCTGTGCAAAAAAGCAATAGTTACCATTGATAATGATACTACTAAAATTTTTACAGTTTATTATACCGATAAAATTAATATTGAAGACCCTAATTGGAGTAACGAATTTAGTGAAATTGATGGTGTTATGTTAGAATATCAGTATGAGAAATATGGAGTTTGTATGAAATTTGAAGCTAAAAAAATAAAATTTACGGATATTGATGATAGTGAGTTTGAAATTGATCCTAAATATAAAGCCATACCTGAAGCAGCAATGGACAAAGAAATGCAAGAAATTTTTGATAGCTTCAATTAAATATTTTAATACTTCCATACCTTTAAAAAATTAAAGTTCATCCTTATTATCGTTATTCACAATCCATTGTTATTTAGTAGCAATTTTTCTCTATTTAATGGCGTTACTTATTAATATCTTTGATAGCATTATTAATTGTGCTTAATGACCAAAAATATATATAAAACAGAAGGTGATAATTCAAAACAAAACTCCACTGAAAAGAAATCTAGCAGTGGCAATCCTTTAAAAAAGGTAAGCACTTTTTTTTCTGATTTGATTGCTAATGAGAAATTAAACAAATCCATTGGGGTTTTTATTTTAGTTTTTTCAGCTTTTTTAATACTTGCGTTTTCATCCTATTTGTTTACCTGGCAAGTAGATCAAAATATTATTAGTAATCATTGGAATGACCCTAGCGTTCAAGCCGAAAATTGGGCTGGGAAATTAGGAGCATATTTCGCTCATCAATTTATTTTTAATGGTTTTGGGGTGGCTTCTTTTTTATTTATTTTATTAAGTTTTATTTTAGGATTTCGCATCTTATTTAAAGTAAAACTTTTGCCTTTAGGAAAATCTTTTGCTTACTCCATATTTTCTATTATTTGGATTTCCATTTTCTTAAGTTACTTTTTTCATGCTATGCCAATTTTAGGAGGAGCATTTGGTTTCCAATCTAATTTGTGGTTAAGTAGTATTATTGGAAACATTGGTATTTTTCTATTTTTAGCACTCTCATTATTGTTGTTTTTGGTAATCAATTTTAATATCTCATTTAATCTTTTTTCTTCTACTAAAGAAGAACCCAAAAGTGAGGAAGAAATAGAAGTAATAAATGATGAAAAAAATACAACTATTTCACCAATCAATGAGTTTGACTACGGTTTGGAGGAAGAAGAGAAAAAAAAAGAAGAAGTTGTTGAATTATCTAATGTAATTACTGAGCCTATCATTCAAAAAAAAAATGATGATGTAGAATTATTGATTGAAGACCCTGAAATAAAAGATGAAATATTAAGTGACGAGGAAGTAAATAGTAAAGTAAGTGAATTCGGAGAATACGACCCCACACTTGATTTATCTTCTTATCAATTACCTTCTATAGATTTATTAAAAGATTTCGGAAATACCCAAAAAAAGGTAACCCAAGAAGAGTTGGAAGCAAATAAAAACAGGATTTTAGAAACGCTTGCCAATTACAATATTAAAATAGCCAGTATAAAAGCCACAATAGGACCAACGGTAACCCTTTATGAAATTATTCCTGAAGCTGGAGTTCGAATTTCTAAAATAAAAAACCTTGAAGATGATATTGCGCTCAGTCTTGCAGCTTTAGGTATTCGAATTATTGCTCCAATGCCTGGCAAAGGTACTATTGGAATAGAGGTTCCTAACCTAAATCCAGAAATTGTATCTATGAAATCAGTAATTGCTTCAGACCGATTTCAAAATGCCAAAATGGAACTTCCTATCGTTCTAGGAAAAACCATTACCAATGAAACTTTTGTTTTTGATTTAACAAAAATGCCACACTTGTTAATGGCTGGAGCAACTGGTCAGGGTAAATCTGTTGGATTAAATGCCATTTTAACTTCTTTACTCTACAAAAAGCATCCTTCTCAATTAAAGTTTGTTTTAGTTGACCCAAAAAAAGTAGAATTAACACTTTACAATAAAATAGAACGTCATTTTTTAGCCAAATTACCTGATGTTAAAGATGCCATTATTACTGATAGAGATAAAGTAATTACTACCTTAAACTCCTTGTGTATTGAAATGGATCAACGTTACGAATTGTTGCAATTAGCTGGAGTTCGTAATCTAGTTGAATATAATTCGAAATTTATTGCACGTAAACTAAACCCCGAAAACGGACATAAATTTTTACCTTACATTGTTTTAGTTATTGATGAGTTTGCAGATTTAATAATGACTGCGGGTAAAGAAGTAGAAACTCCTATCGCACGTTTAGCCCAGTTAGCTCGAGCAATTGGAATACACTTAATTATTGCCACACAACGACCCGATGCAAATATCATTACAGGAATAATAAAAGCCAATTTTCCAGGTAGAATTGCTTTTAGAGTTACTTCAGGTATAAACTCTATAACTATATTGGATACGAGTGGTGCCGATCAATTAATTGGAAAAGGAGATATGTTATTCTCTCAAGGTAATGACCTTATACGTATTCAATGTGCATTTGTTGATACTCCAGAAGTGGAAGCCATTTGTGAGTTTATTGGAAACCAAAGGGGTTATCCAGAAGTTTTTACACTTCCTGAATATGTAGGAGAATCTTCATCAGGAGGCACAGGAACTTTTGATGGTGAAGATAAAGATGAATTATTTAATGAAGCATCAAGAATTATTGTTCAACATCAACAAGGTTCTGCCTCTTTATTACAACGAAAAATGAAAATTGGTTATAATAGAGCCGGAAGATTAATCGACCAAATGGAAGAAGCAGGAATAATTGGTCCTTTTGAAGGTAGCAAAGCTAGACAAGTGTTAATTAGTGAATTATCTACTTTGGAACAATTTTTGAAAGATTTAGGAAACAACTAAATTTTGAAATCATAACTTTGAAAAAAATAACCCAATGAAAACACTAATTATTTTCTTACTTAGCATAACTACAAGTTTTTCTATTACTGCACAACAAGACGAAAAAGCAAAAAGTATTTTAGATAAAGTAAGTGTTAAAACAAAAGCATATAAAACATTAAAAGCCGAATTCCAATTTACAATTAGCAATAAAGCATCGGGAGTAAATGAATCGCAAATTGGTGCTATTCAAATAAAAGGAGATAAATATTTTCTTTCTATTAAAGGGCAGGATGTAATTTCTGATGGAAAAAGTATTTATACGATTTTAAAAGATGCTTCAGAAATACAGATTAACAATATTCCTGATAAAACTGAAGAAGAATATATCAGTCCAAACAAAATATTTACTATTTATGAGAATGGGTTTAAATATAAATATGTGAAAGAGGAAGAAGGTTTTCATATTATTAATCTATATCCAAAAAATGCCGAAAATAAAGCATATCACACCATTACTTTGTATGTTAACTCAAGCAAAAATGAAATAACCAAAGTAAAAGTAAATGGCAAAGATGGTTCATTAACCACTTACACCGTTAAATCTTTTACTCCTGATGTTGCTATTCCTGATACCCAATTCACTTTTGACAAATCAAAGTATCCAAAATTTGAAATCATAGATTTAAGAGAATAAAAAAGTGGTTAATGGAAAACCCAGTTATTATGTTGGGTTCTCAAAATATTTAACTTCAATT
>CAYHWX010000002.1:0-70026 GCA_964360245.1 uncultured Vicingus sp. | reverse complement strand
CAATCGTCGTTAAACATTTTGCCTAAATAACGAGTCCCGTGGTCGTGAAATATTACTACCACAACATCTCCTTCCTTAAACATATCTTTCATTTGAACAACGCCAGCCATTGCACTACCTGCACTGTTTCCAACAAAAATACCTTCTTCTCGAGGAATTCTGCGAGTCATTATTGCAGCATCTTTATCGGTCACTTTTTCAAAGTGGTCGATTAAGTCAAAATCAACATTTTTAGGTAAAAAATCTTCACCAATGCCTTCGGTGATGTAAGGGTAAATTTCATTATCATCAAAAATGCCTGTTTCCTTATATTTTTTAAATACAGAACCATAGGTATCAATTCCTAAAATTTTGATGTTTGGATTTTTTTCTTTTAAAAATTTGGCTGTTCCACTTATTGTTCCTCCAGTACCAACACCAACAACTAAATGGGTAATTTTTCCATCTGTTTGTTCCCAAATTTCTGGTCCAGTAGATTCGTAGTGAGCGACTGAATTACTAGGGTTATCATATTGGTTAGGTTTCCATGAGTTAGGAATTTCGTTTACCAAACGACTGGAAACTGAATAATAAGAAGCTGGGTCATCTGGAGCAACGTTGGTTGGGCAGACAAAAACCTCTGCACCAAAAGCCCTTAATGCATCAAATTTTTCTTTTGATTGTTTGTCGGTTGATGTAAAAATACATTTGTAGCCCTTTATTACGGCAGCAATTGCTAATCCCATTCCTGTGTTTCCACTTGTTCCTTCAATAATGGTTCCACCTGGTTTTAAGCGACCATCTTTTTCGGCATCTTCAATCATTTTTAACGCCATCCGGTCTTTAATACTGTTGCCAGGATTCACCGTTTCAACTTTCGCTAAAACTAAGGCAGGGATGTCTTTAGTAATACTATTAATTTTAACCAAAGGTGTATTCCCTATTGTTTCAAGAATATTATTGTAATATTTCATTCGTTTTTTAAAATAAAATTTTTGCAAATGTAATAATTACCAATCAAAATTAATCGTACCGAATTGCTTTTATAGGAGAAATTTTTGTGATAACATAAGAAGGGATAAGCATCATGACCACACAAACTGCTAAAGTTCCTATATTTAGTAGCAAAATATTAATATAGTTTAACTCAATTGGAACTACGGATATGTAATAGGATTCTTCGGGTAACGTTAAAATACCAAACTGTTGCTGAATAATACAAAGAGCTATTCCAATAATATTTCCCCAAATTAATCCTTTAACGATAAGGTAAATGGCGTTGTATAAAAATAGCTGTCTTACTTTCCAATTGGACATTCCTAATGCTTTTAAAATGCCAATCATATTGGTTCGTTCTAAAATAATAATTAATAATGCTGAAGTAATATTAATTACAGCTACTATAATCATTAGAATGATAATAATGTTAACGTTGTAATCCTGAAGGTTTAGCCAATTAAAAATATCTTGATTTTGGTCTTTGATGGTTGATGAATGAAGTTCATAACCAACATTGTCATAAACATATTTACCCAATTTATCGATGTCGTTATAGTCGTTTATTACCACTTCAAAACCACCCACTTGATTAGCACTCCATCCATTTCTTTTTTGAATATGAGCAATATTTGCGATTACAAATAAGTTATCAAACTGCTCTAATCCTGTTTGATATATCCCTTTCACCATAAAATCTTTAGGTCTTAGCTGCCCGTCTTTTTGAATAAAATAAAGAAACATTTTATCTCCAACCTTTAATTTCATTTTAGCCGCAATGTGCTTGGATAGTAATATGTTATTATCCGATATAGAATCATCAATAACAAAAGTAGTTCCGTCAATTATTTTTTCTTTAAAAAATGACCAGTCAAAATCACTTCCAATACCTTTTACTACAACTCCATAAATTTCTTCATTAGTTTTAATGATTCCCGCTTTTGTGGCAAAAATTTGAATGTGTTTTATCCCTTCAACATTTTTAAAATTTGGGTAAAAATCTTGGCTTTTACTAATCGGACTAGCTTCGTAAGTGTTTTGTGAATCGTAACTGGTAATTTGGATGTGGCTTCCAAAACCTATCACCTTATTTCTTATTTCTCGTTGAAAGCCAGCGACAATACTTAATGCGACAATCATTACAATTAAACCCAATGCAATTGCAATTATTGAAATTCGAATAATAGGCTTAGTAAACTTACGCGAGTGTCGGTCTCCTTTTATTATATTTTTTGATATAAAATACTCGAGATTCAATTTTATAGACTTTCTTTTGGTTGTTGCCAAACAAAAGTAGTAATTTGTACTTCATGAAATTGAAGCAATTAACAAATATTACATTTCTCTGTTTTTTATTCGTCCAATGTTATGGGCAAGATACTGCATTGATTAATAACAAAGCTACTCAAGTAGTTTTTGTAAAAGCTTCAAAAGAAATACAAGAGCCAATTATAGTTGGAGCAGAAAGAACGAGCGTTTATTTGAATGAATTGATTGGTAAAAAAGTGGGTGTTGTTGCCAACCACACTTCTTTGATTATAAACACCAATTTAGTGGATTCGTTATTGAGCTTAAAAATTAATGTAGTTCGAGTTTTTAGTCCCGAACATGGGTTTAGAGGAACTGCTGATGCCGGAGAAAAAGTGAAATCGAATATTGATAGCAAAACTGGGTTACCTATTATTTCACTTTATGGAAAAAATAAAAAACAATTGCCTGATCAACTCAAAGGTTTAGATGTATTAATTTTTGATATACAAGATGTGGGAGCTAGATTTTACACTTACATTTCTACTATGCATTATGTGATGGAAGCTTGTGCAGAAAATAATAAAAAATTAATAATTCTCGACCGACCCAACCCAAACGGACATTATGTGGATGGTCCTGTTTTAGATAATAAGTTTAAATCTTTTGTCGGAATGCATCCAGTTCCCATTGTTCATGGAATGACCATTGGTGAATACGCAAAAATGATTAATGGAGAAGGATGGTTAGCCAATCATGTAAAATGTGACCTTACCATAGTAGAAGTAAAGAATTATAATCATACCATTTTTTATGATTTGCCAGTTAAACCTTCTCCCAACTTACCCAATATGAGCTCCATTTATCTTTATCCTTCGTTGTGCTTATTTGAAGGTACACCAATAAGTGTAGGAAGAGGAACTGACTTGCCTTTTCAAGTTTTAGGTCATCCACAACTAAAATCTGAAAGATATTCATTTACTCCAAAAAGTATGGAAGGCGCTAAAAACCCAGTTTTAATAGGTGAGAAATGTAATGGTTATAATTTATCTTTATTTGGCACAGAGTATATGAAAGGTAAAGGAAGTATTAATCTTTTTTGGTTGATTGATATTTATAATCATTTCCCTGATAAAGTAGTTTTTTTTAACGAGCAATTTAACCTTTTGGCAGGAACTGACCAGCTTCAACAACAAATAAAAGCAGGTAAAACAGAAGAAGAAATTATCGCTACTTGGAAAGTTGGAATTACCAAATTTAAACTGATTCGAAAAAAATATTTGTTGTATAACGATTTTGAATAGCTTTTTTTATTAATGAAATATACATTACAAAATCACCAGCATTCGAAAATATACCTTTTTGTTATTTTTACATTACTTCTAAAATTTTCGTTACTTCCGTTTGCTCAAACTGTAAATGCTGATGCTGTTTCAAGAATTTTTTCTTCAATAAATTGGATGCAAAATCCTATATGGATTACCAACAGCGTATGGGCTCCATTCCATTTTTACATCAATGGGTTTGGTCTACTTATTTGGAATAATCCGATTATCACACCTAAAATTATTAATATATTATTTTCATCATTTACCCTAATTCCTTTTTACTTTTTTACCAAAAGAGAATTTAATAAAGATGGTGCTTTTATTGCTACCATTTTTTTAGCCATTTCTCCCATCTTATTTCGTAATAGTTTTTTAGCACTTTCCGAAACTCCCTATTTATTTTTCTTAGCTCTCACTATTAATCTACTATCAAAGGGATTGCGAGAAAACTCCAACTTGTACACCTTGTTGTCTGGTCTTTCCATTACTATAGCATCAGGAATTAGATATGAAGCGTGGATAATTATTGGCATTTTTGGGCTTATCATCTGTTTATTGAAAAGATGGAAATTTTTCTTTTTGTTTAACATTTTCGCTCTCCTATTCCCATTTTATTGGTTGTTTATTAGTTGGATGGAAACAGGTAATCCTTTATTTGGTATTGAAGGAACTTATCATTGGGCTTTGGAGGTAATGGGAAATAACGACCATCTTGATTTTGAATCTTATTTGAGAAGAATTTGGTACTTTCCTTTTTCTTGGATAATCGCAGTAGGTATTCCGGTAGCTTTTATTATCCTAAAAACCATTTATACAAGTTACGCTAAAAAATCATTCAATCAGCTATATATTCTTTATAGTTTACCTTTTTTTATTATGTTTTTGTTTTTCCAATACAATACTTTTAAAGGAGTTCTTTTGCTTCAACATCGTTATGTAGGAACATTGGTAATTTTAAGTTTACCTTTTATTGCTGTCTATTTTAATGAATTAACTCCTAAAAAAATAAAACTAGCTGTGCTTTTTGGAGGTTTAACAATTTTATTATCATTCTTCTATAATACTTCCGACATTATTCCTGTGCCACGTTTAGAAAACCAATCGGGAGTGGAAATTTCTCAACTTATTAAAAATAATACCAATGAAAAATCCTGTCTTATTCTTGATTTTGTGGGTTGGGATAATACGTATTTTATTGCTTTAAATTCTGAAATTCCTCAAGAGCGGATGGTGATTACGGAAGGTGCTAAAAATTCTATGGTTAATTACCAAGAAATCAATACTAAAATTGATTTTTTTGAGAATGGTACTATTCTTTTAAAGATAGATTCAGAGTTGTATCATCATCTTATGGATAATCATTTCATCATTGATAATTATCAATTAAATACCATTGAAATTTTTCGAAATGAACAAGTGGTTCTTTTAAAATGGGTAAGCAAAACTGAACTTAATTCACATTATTGATACACCAACTTAGGATTTTTTAAAGCAATAATAGCTTCTTCAATACCTTTTATGGTTAATGGAAACATTTTGTTTTCTACAATGTTTCGAATCATTTCGATGGATTGAACATATTTCCATTCGTTTTTTGGAACTGGGTTTAGCCAAACCACATCTTTGAATTGTTTTTTTAGGCGTTCTAACCAAACTTTTCCTGCTTCTTCGTTGTAATGTTCAACTGCACCTTGCTTAAATAATATTTCGTAGGGCGACATGGAAGCATCTCCAACTAGTATCACTTTATAATCAGCATTAAAAGTATTTAAGATATCATAGGTATTTACTCGTTCTTCCCATCTTCTCACATTATTTTTCCACAGAAACTCATACAAACAATTGTGAAAATAAAAAAACTCTAAGTGTTTAAACTCAAATTTAGCAGCAGAAAATAATTGAGAACACAATTCAATGTGGTCGTCCATTGAACCACCAATATCTAATAACAATAATACTTTTACGGTATTCTTTTTTTGAGGAACCATTTCAATCTCCAACATTCCTCCATTTTTGGAAGTTTTAGTGATGGTTTTATCTAAATCAATTTCTTCAGCAACACCTTCACGAGAAAGAATTCGAAGGCGTTTTAACGCCATTTTCATATTGCGGGTTTCCAACTCCACATCATCACGCAAATTCTTAAATGTTCTTTTATCCCAAACTTTTACAGCTCTTCTGTGTCGGCTTTCATCCTGCCCAATTCTTATTCCTTCGGGGTTATATCCATAAGCACCAAAAGGAGAAGTGCCTCCCGTACCTATCCATTTTCCACCACCTTCGTGTCGTTCTTTTTGTTCTTTTAAAAGTTCCTTTATTCGCTCCAATAATTTATCCAAACCTCCCATTGCTTTTATCTTTTCCATGTCTTCAGGCGACATCAACCTAACGCTGTTTTTTCTTAACCATTCTTCAGGAATATTCATAAATTCTTCCGAATTGATGGTTTCTATTCCTTTAAAATAAGCACCAAAAAGTTGGTCGTATAAATCGAGGTGTTCTTCGCTTTTAACTAAAATGGTTCGAGAAAGAAAATAAAAATCATCAACATTATATTCAATAACCTCTTTATCCAACGCTTCTAATAATGTTAAATACTCCTGAATGGAGACAGGAATTTTGTTATTTTTTAGTATTAGAAAAAAGTCTATAAACATTGAAGTTTAGTATTAATGCCCTCTAAAAACTACTTCTTTGTCTTTTTCATTTTTTAAAAGAGCTCCCAAATAAGGTGGAATTTGATCGTGATTTTTTACCTCATCTAATTCTTGAGTAGTTATTTTTCCAATCATTAATAGTTTTAACCAATCAATTATTTCGCTGGTAGAAGGTTTCTTTTTGATGCCTCTATTGTCTCGCAACTTATAAAAAATATCCATCGCTCGTTGCACTAAATCTTCTTCTAAATTATCAAAATGCACATCGATAATTTCTTTTAATGTTGCTCTATCTGGAAAACTGATGTAATGAAAAAAACATCTTCTTAAAAAAGCATCTGGCAATTCTTTTTCGTTGTTGGAGGTGATAATGATGATAGGTCTGAATTTAGCATGTATCGTTTTTTTGGTTTCGTAACAATAAAATTCCATTTTATCCAACTCCAACAATAAATCGTTAGGAAATTCAATGTCGGCTTTATCAATCTCATCTATCAACAAAACAACTTGCTCTTCCGCTTCAAAAGCTTCCCACAATTGTCCTTTTATAATGTAGTTAGAAATATCATTTATCTTTTCCTCTCCGAGTTGAGAATCTCTTAATCGAGAAACTGCATCATATTCGTATAACCCTTGTTGAGCAGTAGTTGTAGATTTAATGTGCCAAGTAAATAATTTCTTATTTAATGCTTTTGCTATTTCATACGCTAACAAAGTTTTACCAGTGCCAGGTTCACCTTTTATCAATAAAGGTTTTTCTAATTGGATAGCTGCATTAACGGCAATGGACAAATCTCTTGAAGCGATATAATTCTCTGTTCCTTTAAACTGCATATTTTTAATTTTTAGCAAAATTAAGCTTTAAGTTTATTGTAACTAATCGGTTTCTAAAATATAGTGTTGGGGATTTTTAATTAGTCATTTGTTCATTCTAAGTAGTTTTGCCTAGTAAAAATAGAGGATGGTTACCTAGTGAATTTCAGTTGTTTTGCTCTTTTCTAAACTTATTGTTACCACTACATTTGGTGCATAGATTAACAAAAAAGAAGCATCATGAAAAACAAAGAACTATTAGTCGCAACATCTAGCACCAGTTGGTTGTTAGTTTTTACTCTATTATTTGGATTATTATTAACTTCATTAACCATAAATGCTCAATCTATCAACCAAAAAGAAACTTTTAATTCAGCAGCAATTGATGATTGCACAATAAAAGAGTTTACAGCGAAAGTGGTCGGTAATAAAATCTATTTTAAGTTTTTGATAGTGGAGAACTTGGAGCAAACTAATTATACCTTAGAGGCTTCAACAAGTGGCGATGATTATTCTCCAATACTCCAAAAAGAAGGTTTTAAATCACCAAATGGAGTTCCTTTATTATATTGTTATTCCCTAGATTTACATGAAAATAGTGATAAAATTTACCGAATAAGAAGAGTTTCACCAGAAGGAGATAATTTTTCTGCAACTATTGAATTTAATGCCATTGAAAACTTATCATTAACGGCACAAAAAAATTAGCATTATTTTATGCCCCATTCTGGGAGAAGGTGCCTCAATTCATTTAACATTAAAGCTGTTGCTCCCCAAACAATTTTCCCATTAAAAACGAAGCTAGGAACTTTCAATTTTATTTGGTTAGCTAACTTAACTTCATTTTCAACTAACTCTTTTGTATTGATTAAGTCTGCTAATTTCAATTCTAACAACTCTTCCACTTCATTATTATCTATATAAAATTTAGGCAAATAATTAACGAAGCCAATAACTGGAAAAACGATAAAATTACTTACAGGAATAAAAACATAAGATAGTTGTCCAATTACTTCTACATCTTCCATTATTACTCCAATTTCCTCGTTGGCTTCTCTAAGTGCTGTATGATAAATATCTTTATCTGTTTCTTCCACTTTTCCTCCAGGAAATGAAATTTGACCACTATGTTTCCCTTCATATTCATAACGTTGAGTTAGTGCCAAATAAATTTCGTTATTCTTTAAATAGAACAAAATAAGTACTCCACTTTTTTTGGCATTAGCAATGTCTGCTTCGGTATAATCTACTTTACGATAAGGAGCCACTTCTATATGAGCGACTTTACCAGGAAGTTCATTCAATAATTTTAGTTGAAGGTGTTTTTTTAGTGTGTTTATCATTTTTTAAAAACCTCTTCTATTTTTTTATAACTAAATTCATCTTCTAAGTACAGCAGCAGCATTGTTTCATCTGATGTAAACTCAATTTTAGTGTAGTTTATCGGTAAAATAATTTCATTTTTAAGATTTATTATTCCATAATTTCTAGCTAATTGCACTAATAAATAATCTTTTTTTATCCATTCTATCGATTCATATTTCTGTTCAAATAGATACGAACCTTTTTCATCTATTAGTCCATATTTTTCGGCACTTTTAACAATTGCAACTCCTTTATAAAATACAGAAACAGCATCAAAATTATAGGGTATCTTTAATTTGGTATCGAAATCACAATAGCCCCATTTCCCTTTTCTTTTTATGGCGATTAAATGAGCGGAAACTTCTCCTATGTCTTCAAAAAGAGCAGGGACGAATTTAAGTCCTTGCGTATCTATTAAGCCAAATTTATCTTCAGTAAAAATCCTTGCATAACCACGTTTACTGAATAATCCCCAATTTAAAACCCCTTCTTGATAAGGAATATTAATCGGAATTTTTAGGTCACCATTTCCATCAATAAACCCATATAAATTATCTTTTACAACCAATGCCAATCCATTTTCGATTTCCGAAATTTGAGTGTAAATTGGTTGAACGATGGATTTACCTTTTGTATTAATTACCCCAAATAAATCTTTTTCTTTTACACGAATAAATGTATTTTCTAAATTATCAATCCATTGGTATTTAGGTTTTATAACGTAAAATAAGTTGGTATCGATAATTCCATACAAACCATCCTGTTTTACATAAGCAATTCAATTGTTAAAATCTCCGACAGATTCAAATTGCAAACCAACCTTTAAATTGCCTTTTCGATCTATAAAACCATATTTACCATTTAATTCGATGGAGATAAAAGTGTGATTAGTTTCTCCAATTTCATCGTACATGATGGGAACGATTATTTCTCCAGACCTATTAATTAATCCAAATTTTTCATTTTTACTTACTATTGCTAATCCATTAACAAAAGTTTCAGCATCATCATATTCAAAAGGAATAACAGGAGTATTTTTTTTATTAATATATCCCACTTTTTCATTCAAACGAACGGCAGCGGCTCCTTCAGAAAAATCACCCACCCAGGAATAACTAATTGGAATAACTTCTTGTAATTGTTCATTAATAAATCCCCATAAATTGCCCTTTTTTATTTTGTAATATTTGGTATTAGCTAAAATAAAATCTTCATCTAATTCATCTTTAAAAGGATAATCAGGAAACTGAGTTAGAAACGTTTTAATATTCTGTGGTGTTTTTATTTGTGTGGATAAATTATAAATATTCCTCCAAGATTTTGCTACGAATGGGTTACTCGGATATTTTTTAACAAACGCATAGTATTCATCAACTGTTTTATGTTGGTTAAAAATTTCATAAACATTCTCTTGAGCTTGCTGAACATAAAAACTAGTGGGATAATCATTAATAAATTTTAGATTGCTCTCAACAGTATTGTTATTGGTGTATTCTTTAAAAAGTTGTTGTTCGTACCTGTTATTTACTTCATTAATTTGTTCGGCGTTGGGATAAGTGATTGCAAAAGTTTGATAAGCAAGGGAAGTATTAATTTTTTTAGTTATTTCGAATGCAATTTCATTTCTATTTTTAATTGCTTGATTTAATTGAATAGCTTCGGTATTGTTATCAATAAAATGATTGTAAGCTTCGATGGTATTTAGTTCAGTAACCGCTGCAAAACACAATTCATCAACAATAGTTCTTTGCTCACATACGCTATTACTATCAACTCCTAATGTTTTTATTTTTAACTTTTGCTTTTCGGAAGTAGTTGCCCAAAATGCATCAACAGAAATTTTTGAATAATATAACGCAGAATCTAAATTGTAAAACGGATTGTTGTTTCTGGAGTAAATTATGCTTAATCCATATCCAGCAGCAGCTGGCTGTTTTTTTAATGCTTTATAAAAAAAGTGTTTTGCTTTAAAATAATCATGAATTTGTAGTGCTTCAAATCCCTTGCTAATTGTACTAGATTTGGCATTTAATGAAAAAACAATCAATAAAAACAGCGTAATTAGTATTTTTGTTGTTTTAATCATTCAATAACTATTTCTTACTTTTTGCGTAAATTATTAAGCAGCTAAATTAGTAATACAAACTTTCATCTAAAAGTTATTACTTCAACCTTTAAATTTAAAATGAAAAAATATTATTCAAATATTCTCTTTATATTTTCGATAGTAGTAATTACTAGTTGCAGTTGGTTTAGTGGTGGAAAAAATAATGAAATCATACACCGTGACCTAGATAGTATTGTTACCGTTGGCAAATTAAAAGCACTTATTAATTATAGTTCTACTAGTTATTTTATTTATAAGGGGGCTCCAATGGGGTTTGAATATGAACTTTTAAAAAAATATGCTGACCATATCGGAGTTGAATTAGAGGTGATTCCAATAAAAAACATGGATAGCGTTTTTGTTCAACTCAATAAAGGTGATGGAGATATTGTTGCTGCTAACCTAACCATTACACCAGAACGATTAAAAGACATTCAATTTACAACTCCTATTATTATTACTAAACAAGTATTGGTTCAACGAAAACCTGATAATTGGAGAAGAATAAAAAAAACTCAACTTCAAGATAGCTTACTTCAATCACCTAAAGAATTAATTAATAAAACAATAACCGTTCGAGAAGGTTCTTCATTTTATACTCACTTACAAAGTCTTTCAGATAAAATTGGTGGACCAATAAACATTAAAACAGTTCCAGGAGAAACCACTATGGAGTTATTAATAGAACAAGTTGCCAACAAAGAAATTAATTATACCGTTGCTGATAAAAATATAGCCATTGTCAACCAATGGTATTACCCCAACATCGATGTAAATTTAATCATTAGTCCCGACCAAAGAATTGCTTGGGCATCTCGAATTAACTCCGATAGTTTAACAACTTCTATTAATAAATGGGTATTGGAATACCAGAAAACTAAAAATTTTAAAATGCTTTACAACAAGTATTTTAATAATCAAGCGGCATTTAACAAAAGAGTGCATAATAAATATTATACGTTAACCAGTGGTTCTATCTCTCCTTACGATGAACTACTAAAAAAATATGCACCTAAAGCTAATTGGGATTGGGAATTATTGGCAGCATTAATTTACCAAGAATCTCACTTTAATAATGGTGCCGTTGGTTGGGGTGGTGCTTTTGGTTTAATGCAATTTATGCCAGAAACAGGTGAAAAATTTGGTGTTGATAGTTCATCTTCGGCTGAAGCAAACATTATTGCAGGAACTAGGTATATTAACAACTTAAATAAAATTTGGGAACCATTGGTTACGGATAGCTTGGAGCGTATAAAATTTATTTTAGCATCGTACAATGTTGGTCCTGGGCACGTTTTAGATGCACAAAAATTAGCAGAAAAATATAGAAAAAATCCTACACTTTGGGAAGATGTTGGGTACTATCTCTTGCATAAATCGGAGCCAAAATATTATAACGATGAGGTGGTGGAATTCGGTTATTGTAAAGGTTTTATTGTTTACGACTACGTGAATGAAATTATAGAACGTTACACTCATTATAAAAACATGATAATAGAGAGTGAGTTAGCAAAACAATAAGTAGTTTTAGTTTGAGATACAAAGGAATACCTAACCTATACATTTAATCATTAAGAAGCCCAAGATTTTCATCTCAGGCTTGAAGTAGCGGGGCCCGACTCGAACGGACGTACGTCAGCTGACGGATATGAGCTTGACTACTGGAGGGTGAGCCCTAATTCATTTATCTTTTCCCAAACATAATATCTTCCCCGACTTGTTTTCAATTCCTTTTCTCTCCTCATTGCCTCTTGTTTTGTTGCAAATTCTTCGTAAAAAGCTATTTCCCATGGTCTATATTTAACAGTATAGCCTTTTGTTGTTTTTTCATTGTGAGATAAAAACTTATCCACTAAATCAAAAGTATAGCCGATATAGATTTTATTAAATCTTTTAGAATATAATACGTAAACTTTGTACATCTTAAAATAAAAAAAAGCTCCGAATTTCTCCGAAGCTTCCTAGTAGCGGGGGCCCGACTCGAACGGACGACCTTCGGGTTATGAGCCCGATGAGCTACCAACTGCTCTACCCCGCGATATATTTTGAGGACTATCACAAATCCTTTTTCTTCTTCTTTCTCACTCGAACAGACGTCCGTCAGTTGACGGATATGAGCCCGATGAACTTCTCCGTCAGCTGACGGACTCTACCCCGAGATATATTTTTAAAAGAACTGTTATCGTTATTGGGCTGCAAATATAATATTTTGTTTCTTTGTATCATATTTAAAATTAATAAATAATGCATAAAGCAGGCTTTGTAAACATAATTGGTAGTCCGAACGTAGGAAAATCAACACTTATGAATGTATTAGTTGGCGAACGATTATCTATTATTACTGCTAAAGCACAAACTACCCGTCATCGTATTTTGGGAATTGTTAACGATGAGGAGCATCAAATTGTATTTTCTGATACCCCTGGTATTATAGATCCTGCCTATAAAATGCACGAAGGAATGATGAATTTTGTGAATTCGGCAATTTCCGATGCTGATGTAATTTTGTTAATGGTGGAGGTTAAAGAAAAAGAATTTAAAGACAAGGACATTCTTGAAAGCTTAAAAAAAACGACTACTCCAATTCTTTTATTAATCAACAAAATTGACGAAATAGACCAGAGCATTTTAGAAGATAAAGTCAACTATTGGAAGGAGCAACTTCCACAAGTAAAAATATTCCCAATTTCTGCTCTTCATAATTTTAATGTTGAGCAAGTAGTTTTAGAAATAAAAGCTTTATTACCCGAATCTCCTCCTTTTTACGATAAAGATACCATGACCGATAGACCTGAAAAGTTTTTTGTTTCAGAGATTATCAGAGAGAAAATTCTATTGAACTACAAAAAAGAAATTCCGTATTCTTGCGAAGTAGAAATTGAAGAATTTAAAGAAGAAACCAATATTATTAGAATTAGAGCAATAATAATGGTGATTAGAGAATCACAAAAAGGTATTATCATAGGGCATCAAGGTAAAGAGTTAAAAAAAATTGGAACTTTAGCTCGAAAAGACATAGAAGTTTTCTTAGATAAAAAGGTGTTTTTAGAACTTTATGTTAAAGTAAATAAAGATTGGCGAAATAATGAGGCACAATTAAAACGATTTGGTTATTTAAACAGTTAATTTAGCAGGTAAGATGGGAAATATAGTAGCAATAGTAGGAAGACCAAACGTAGGAAAATCAACTTTGTTTAATAGATTAACAGAATCTAGAAGTGCCATTGTTGATGAATCGAGTGGTGTAACTCGTGATAGACATTATGGTAAAGTGGATTGGAATCGCAAAGAATTTACATTAATAGACACTGGTGGTTATGTTAAAGGTTCTAAAGATATTTTTGAAGAAGAAATAAGAAAACAAGTTGTTATTGCTATAGAGGAGTGCGACCTTATACTTTTTGTTGTTGATGTTACCTCAGGAATTACAGACCTTGACCAAACAGTAGCAAACCTCCTAAGACGTTCCAATAAAAAAATTATTCTTGTTGCTAACAAAGTAGATAACAATGCGAGAATAGTTGATTCGAGTGTTTTTTATGGGTTAGGCATTTCTGATGATATTTTTAATATTTCTTCCGTTAGTGGAAGCGGCACAGGTGAATTATTAGATGAAATAGTAAAAAATTTAAAAGATGCAAAAGAAGATGAGGATGACGAGGGAATTCCTAGAATGGCGATAGTGGGCAGACCAAATGTTGGAAAATCTTCTTTACTAAATGCTTTAATTGGTGTAGATAGAAATATTGTTACTGATATAGCAGGTACTACAAGAGATTCTATTACCACTAGATTTAATGCTTTTGGTTTTGACTTAAAATTAATAGATACTGCTGGAATAAGAAAAAAAGGAAAAATTAACGAGGATGTTGAATTTTACTCCATTATGAGAGCAGTAAGATCTATTGAAAACTCTGATGTATGTCTTTTAATTATTGAAGCCACAGAAGGAATTATGGCACAAGATATGAACATTTTTCAATTAGCCATTAGCAATAATAAAGGAATTGTAATTGTAGTTAACAAATGGGATTTAGTAGAAAAAGAAACGAATACTGCAAAGGTATTTGAGGAACAGATTAAAAGAAAATTAGCTCCTTTTACAGATGTTCCCATCGTATTTACTTCAGTCATCAACAAACAAAGAATTCATAAGGCATTAGAAGAAGTTGTTCGGGTTTATGAAAATAGAAATAGAAAAATTCCTACGTCACAATTAAATGATGTGATGTTAGCCATTATCAATCAATATCCACCACCTGCATTAAAAGGAAAGTGGATAAAGATTAAATTTATTACCCAATTGCCAACTCTTGCTCCCTCTTTTGCATTTTTCTGTAATTTACCTCAATATGTAAAAGATCCATATAAAAGATTTTTAGAAAATAAAATGAGAGAAAATTTTGATTTTAAGGGTGTTCCCATTCAAATTTTTATGAGAAAAAAATAAATGTCATGACTAAACATTATTTAATAGCTATTGCCTGTTTTATTTCAATAGAAGTATTTGGGCAAAACGACAGTGTTAATATTAAACAACCTGAACTTGATTCTGGAACAATTGAGAATCAATTTAATTACATTCTTACCAAATCTTCTGCATTTAAAGAGTTTCAATTGATAAGAAAAACTTCTTTATTAAAAGTGAAAAGTCATGTATTGGATTCTTTAAAAACAATCAGAAAAGAATTGGTTTCGGCAAATCAATCAACACCAAAATTTGAACTTAAAATAAAAGTTCTAGAAAAAGAAG
This sequence comes from uncultured Vicingus sp., assembly GCA_964360245.1. GTDB lineage: Bacteria > Bacteroidota > Bacteroidia > Flavobacteriales_E > Vicingaceae. The sequence continues at coordinate 54,780 of CAYHWX010000002.1, read as the reverse complement.
TTGCCGAATTAAAGAAAGAAAATCTAAGTGTTTCTGAGAATATTAATGAGAACATCAATACCATCAGTCTTTTTGGTTTTAACATCAACAAGTCTTACTATAACCTTATTGTTTGTGGCATCATCATTACATTGCTATTGCTTCTAATAATTATCATTATCAGATTTAAGAGTTACCAATTTAAAACATTCAAAACAGCCGAAGAAATAGCTAAGGTAGAAAGTGAATTCGAGTCTTACCGAAAAAACTTTTTGAAAAAAGAGCAGGAAATAATGAGAAAATTACAAGACGAGATTAATAAAAATTCTAATTAACGTTCGATATAATAAAACGATGTCTGTTTACCTACGATCCTACTTCGTGGTGAGTGAAAATCTGTAAGATTTTTGTATCGAAAACAACTCGTTTTGCCCATTTCGAAACAAATTTTCTCCGAAAATTCAATATGACAAAACTAACAATAGAACTGCTTATATCGAACTCACGTTAATTAGTATTATCTATTTATTCTATCAAAACAAAAAATGCGTCCAAGAAAACTCCTTGAACGCATTTTAATTGTTAACTACAATTTGTTTTATTGAACTATTAATTTTTGAACTTTTATATTATCATCAGCATTAAATTCTATAAAATAAATACCTGATGATAATTTTCTTTCGTTGTCTATTTTTAATGTGTATTTACCCATATTAAAAGATTGCCCATTTACAACATTTGTCACTTCTTGCCCAACAGCATTTCTTAGTTTAATTTTAAGCACCTTAACATCTTTTATTAAGTTAAAAGAAATTTGAGCACTTGAATTGGTTGGATTTGGATACACATTGAAACTTCCAATATTATCTAATGGATCATTAATGCCAACCGTAAATCCACCTATGTTGATGTCGTCTAAATAAATATTATTTCCTCCACCTGAAGTGAAAGCAAATTTAAATCGCACGTTGGTTGATGTTCCAATGGAAGACAAACTTACTGTTCTCAAAACCCATTCAGAAGACGTAGGCACGAATTCATTGGAGTGATTAGGAGCGGTAGTTAAATTTGAAACCGTTAATGGAACTTTTAAAATCCAACTTGCTCCACAATCTGTTGAATAATAAATTAAAAGTTTATCAGTATCTCCAGAAGTTTTCTTAGCAAAAGCTTGTTTAAATGTCATTGTTTTTGTGGTAGCAGTAGAGATATCAAAGGATGAACTAATTAATTCATCCACTTCTCCACTAGTAGTTGTAGAATAATTACGAATTCTAACTGATCTTATTCCTGTTGTAGCTGCAGAAGTAGTATTTGTCCATGTTTGTCCAGAACTTGGGTCTGCATTAATTAGCCAATCATTACTAAATTGTGTGGTACTCTCAAAGCCATCGATAATTGGACCAACATAATCGGCAATAATAGAGCTTACTGTAATAATACTATTTTTTGTTAAAGTACCAGCACCAGCTGAAGTAGAAGGCTGATGAGTTACGCTGTAAACTCCAGCTGTATTGTATGTAATTGTTGGATTTTGCAAACTTGAATTACTAGGTGTTCCTCCAGTAAATGTCCAGTTCCATGCAGTTGGTATGGCATTGTAGGAGTCATCTGTAAAAGTAACGGAAGCTCCTTCGCAAATATATTCTTTATCGTAAGAAAATAAAGCAATAGGAGCACAAGTAACAGGTCCATAAGGGTTATTTGTTCCTGTTGCAATTAGATTAGCATTTGCCCATAAATTATTACGGGTACCAGTACTTGAATTTAAAGCCGAGTGCATTCTGCTTTTTTGACCATTAGTAAACATTCGTTCGCAAAATGAATATTCCATATAATTTTGAACATTATCCAAACTACTACAAGATACAGCAGATAAATTACAGGTTGTATTTCCAATGGTATTTGGGGTGTCAGAAACACCATCATCGATGCTACAGTTACTCGCTAAACCAGGGTCGTTTGAATTTCCCCAACAGTGCCGCAAATTCAAATAATGCCCTACTTCGTGAGTTACAGAATTACCTAATTGTGCAGAACGAATTACAATTCCTTCAGCACTGGGGCTTGGAGCAGAACCAGGATAAAAAGAATATCCTCCAGCTCCACTGCTTAATGTTTCAACTACCCATATTTGTAAATATTTTTGTTTCCCTGAATTTGCTGTGTTCCAATTCACTAGACTTTTCACACCCTCGTCAGCAGCATATGTTTGAGTAGAAACGGTTCTAGTAATACCTTCCGTACAATTTCCACTAGGGTCTTTATGGGCTAATCTAAATTGGATTTCGCAATCAGCAGCAATACCAGTAAAAGCTGCAACTACTTGACTAATATCTGCATTTAATTTTTGATAATCTTCATTTAAATTAGCAATGGATGCTTCAATGGTGGCTTTTGAAACATTTTCTGGTCCGTTGTTATGAATAATGTGATAAACCACTGGAATGGTATAACTAATCACTCCCATTTTACTGGCATCATGACTTTTTTCATATTCTATTGCCAATCTATTCTGCTCATCAATAATTCCTTGTAGTAAAGGATTTTCTGCTAACCGTTGGTTATTAATAACAGCTGTTCCGCAATGAATTCTATCTGGTTCACTTAAGTCAACTTGAGAAAAGGAATTGCTAACTAATAAAACAAATAATGTTACCGAAAAAAATTTGTTGATGTTTTTCATGAAGATTTGGTTTTAAGTTTTATGCTTCTCAAATTTAATTAAAATATATTTAATACTACTATTTATTGCATATTCGGTTGAATAATAGCTGTTTTTGTGAAAAAAGAAACAAAAAAAGCACCGAATAAATTCGGTGCTTTAAGTTAACTATTGAAAATTTGCTTTTATTGAACTATTAATTTTTGTGTTTTACTATTACTATCTGCATTAAATTCTATAAAATAAATTCCCGCAGGCAATTTTCTTTCTTCATCAATTTTTAAGGTATATTTCCCTACATTAAAAAATTGTCCATTTACAACATCAGTAACAACTTGTCCGAGTGTATTTTTAACCTTGATGCTAAGATTTTTGACATCTTTTGTTAAATTAAATGAAATTTGAGCATTAGAATGAGTTGGGTTAGGATATACATTAAAACTTCCAATGTTATTTAGAAATTCATCCACTCCAACAAATCCACCAATATTAATGTCATCTAAATAAATATTATTTCCTCCACCAGATTCAAATTGAAATTTAAATCGAATGTTTGTTGAAGAACCTATCGAAGTAAAATCCATTGATTTTTCTACCCATTGTGAGGCATTTGGAGTAAAAGCACTAGATTGATCGGGAGCTGTTACTAAGTTACCAGTTGTAATAGGCATTTTAAGTAACCAATTACCGCCACAATCTAGAGAATAATATACCATTAACCTATCCGTATTCCCTGCTGCTTTTTTAGCAAATGCAACTTTAAATTTAACCGTTTTATTGGTTGATGCAGATAAATCAAAAGATGGGCTAACAATATAATCGATATCAGAACTACTTGAAGGCAGACTATAATTATTTATTCTGATTGAACGAGAGCCAGTTGCTGCTGCTAAAGTGGTATTTTCCCAATTATAAGCGTCTGCTCCATTTCCAAGTATCCAATCATTATTAAATTGAATTGTATTTTCGAAACCATCAATAATAGGTCCTGTGTAATCCGCCGTTAAGGAACTTACAGTTATTATATTATTTTTAGTCATTACATCGCTTCCAGCTGATGTGGATGGCTCGTGAGTTACACTATAAGTTCCTGCAGTATTATAAGTAATTGTTGGATTAGCAACAGCTGAGCTAGAGGGTGTTCCACCAGTAAAAGTCCAGTTCCAAGCTGTTGGAACTGCATTGTAAGAGTTATCTGTAAATGTTACAGAACCTCCTTCGCAAATAAATTCTTTATTGTATGTAAAATCAGCAATTGGTGCACATGTAACTGGTCCATAAGGATCTGCTGTTCCTGTAAAAGCAAGGTTGACAGGAGTTGTTAATTGTTTTAATCCAGTACTTGTGCTTGTTGAATTTAAATAAGTGTTCATCCGAGTTTTTTGATTTAGGCTGAACATATTCTGACACATATCGTAACTCATGTAGTTTTCTATTTGATCTTCCATATCAATTCCTGCCCAAGGATCTGGTCCATTTGCATCTGTATTACAAGTGTTTTGTGTTGAACTACATCCATAAGTATCTGTAGCTACCGGTGGAGTATCACAGCAATTATCACCAGATGTTGCACAACTTGCACCAGAACATCCTCCCTGAAATGTATGGTACAATCCCATACAATGCCCGACTTCATGAGATAAGGTTCTATCTGTACCATTTACATAATTGTATCTAATTACGACACCATAAGTAGCATTAATACCAGATGCAGGAAATTGTGCATATCCTAAAATGATAGAAGGTGGATTATCTCCTGCAAAAGATATTACCGTCCAAACATTAAAATATTTTTTACTATTCCAATAACTTACAGATTTTACATCATCATCTGCGTTTTCAGCTAAAGAAGATTCCACTCTTACAATTCCTTCCGTACAATTACCATTTGGGTCAAGGTGAGCTAATCTAAATTCTACTTGTATGTCTGCTGCATAAGGAGCAAATTGAGGTCTTGTATTTACTGCATCTGCATTTAATCGTTGATAATCTTCATTTAAAGTTTGCATTTGATCATCGATATCTGCTTTAGAAACATAGCCAGTTCCATTATAAGAAACAACATGCCAAACCACAGGAATAATAAAACTAATTGCTTTTTTAGCATTTGCACTTTCTTTTATGTTTTCTCTATTCTCTAAAATGTATTGTTCTATCAATTCATTTTGGATGATTAATGATGGGTTTTGGTTGTATTTTTCTTGCATGTATTGGTCTGTTCCACACCAATTACCTGTTTTTACTCCTTGCGAATGAAGGTTGATAGAAGCTAAAAAGATAGCAACCATTAATAACGTTAGTTGAATAGATTTCATGAGTTTTGTTTATGTTAAGTTATATCAAATGTAATTAAAATTAAGTATTTATTAGAATTTATTTGATTAACGGTAGATATTAAACGTTGAAAGGACAAAAGATAGTTCTTTAAAGTGTTTCGGATTTACCCACCCGAACGTTCCTTTTCGGAACGGGCGGAGAGTTTAGAGCTTCAAATCTCTTGCCTTTCGTTTTTCTTGTTGACTGTGAACTGTCAACTGTTCAAAGCTTGCTCTAAATCGGCAATTAAATCTTCCACATCCTCAACACCAACGCTTAATCTAATTAACGAATCCACTACTCCTGTTTTTTCTCTTTCTACTTTTGGAATAGAGGCATGAGTCATAGTTGCTGGGTGACCAATTAAAGATTCAACACCACCTAAAGATTCGGCTAAAGAAAATAGTTGAACATTTTTAACAACCTCTAACGCATCTTGTAGTTGATTTCCTTTTAAGGTAAAAGAAATCATTCCACCAAAACCTCGCATTTGTTTTTTGGCAATATCGTGGTTAGAGTGACTTTCGAAACCAGGCCAATAAACTTTATCAACTTTCGGATGATTCCTTAAAAAGTTGGCCACTTCTTTGCCATTTTCACAATGCCTTTGAACTCTTAAATGAAGTGTTTTAATTCCTCTTAACACTAAAAAAGCATCTTGTGGACCGCAAACGGCACCGCTACTGTTTTGAATTCGATACATTTCTTTAGCTATTTTTTCGTCATTCACAATTAAAGCCCCCATCACTACATCCGAATGGCCTCCTAAAAATTTAGTTACAGAATGCATTACAATATCAGCCCCTAAATCTAAAGGATTTTGAAGGTACGGTGATGCAAAAGTATTATCGACAGCTAACCAAACATTGTTGCTTTTCGCAATTTTGCTTACCGCCTCAATGTCAATAATATTCATCATTGGATTGGTTGGGGTTTCTACCCAAATTAATTTTGTATGACTATTAATTTTTTCTTTAATAGCATCGGTATTGTGCATCGGAACAAAATGAAATTTAATGCCATATTTTTCAAAAATGGTAGTAAAAAGTCGATAAGAACCACCATACAAATCATTGGTAGAAATTACTTCATCTCCTGAATTTAACATTTTAATTAAGCAATCCATTGCCGCTAATCCAGAACCAAAACAAGCTCCGAATTTACCATTTTCAATAGCTGCTAAATTTTTCTCTAACGCATGCCTTGTTGGATTTAAAGTTCGAGAATATTCATATCCTTTATGATTTCCAACTCCTTGTTGTACATAAGTTGAAGTTTGATATATTGGAGTCATTATCGCTCCTGTTGCAGAATCAGGCTCCAAACCTGCATGTATTGCTTTGGTTGCAAATTTCATTTTTTTCTCCATAAAGCTATTTATTTAAGGTCGGTAAAGGTAATTATTAATGTGATAATTACTAAAAAGAACATTGCTTTAGGAGTCCAATAATATTTTATTTAATACAAAAACATGAAGCAACTGATTTATCAATACATCGTTTTAGCTAAAATTTACAAATCATGAGGAGAAAATTATTTTTTATCATTTGTGCTGCATTAAGTTATGGAACAACCAAAGCACAAGTTACAAATGTGTTATTTTTAGGAAATAGTTATACGTATGTTAACAATCTTCCTCAATTAATTAAAGATGTAGCATTAAGTTTTGGTGACACCATATTTACTGACCAAAATACTCCTGGAGGAACAACTTTTAATTACCACTCAACCGATCCAACATCATTAAATAAAATCGCACAAGGAACTTGGGATTATGTTGTTCTACAAGCTCAAAGTCAAGAGCCATCTTTCTCTCCTGCTCAAGTTGCATCTCAAACATATCCTTTTGCACAAAGCTTAGTTAATTCAATTAAAAGTGCCAACTCTTGTACTGAACCCATATTTTTTATGACTTGGGGAAGAAAAAATGGTGATGCTTCCAACTGTGCAGCATATCCACCCATTTGTACTTTTGAAGGGATGCAACAACGGTTGCGAGAAAGTTACCTAGAAATGGCTAACGATAATCTATCTACCGTTTCACCAGTTGGTGTTGCATGGAAAGCCGTACGTGATAGTTTTCCTTTAATAGAATTATACAACCCCGATGAAAGTCATCCTAGTATTTATGGAAGTTATTTAGCTGCATGTGTTTTTTATGCTACCTTTTATCAAAAGTCTACAATTGGCTCAACTTTCATTCCCTCTGGAATTAATGCTACGGATGCTTTAAATCTGCAAACTGTAGCTTCTAATACTGTTTTGGATAGTTTACCTTTATGGCGAATAAATGCCAATAAACCAATTGCCAATTTTAATTATTCTGGTAGTGGAACAATAACTTTTACTAATACCTCAACAAATGGGGTGTTCTATTTTTGGGATTTTGGAGATGGGAACACCAGCACTTTAGAAAATCCAACTAACTCCTATTTAGCCGACAACACTTACCCCGTTCAATTGATTATATTTTCAAACGATAGTTGTTTTTCAGATACCATTATCCAAAATGTTACGGTAACCCTCACCTCAACTATTGAAGATAGTATGAATGATAGTTCTTTTGAAATATATCCTAATCCCACTAACAATTTTGTAGTACTAAAATCAAAATGCAACTATACATCAGTTGTTCTTGGTGATATTACAGGGAAAGTAATTAAAACAACAGACGAATCTAAACTGGATTTAACGCAATTAAAAAGTGGTATTTACTTGATAACTGTATATAAAAATTCCATTCTGCTTAAAACATTAAAGTTGGTTAAAAATTAAAAAAATTCCTTTTGGAGGAACTTTTTTAATATGTCATTTCACTTTTTAACTAGGTATCAATTTTTGCATATTTTGCATTCGCTTCAATAAAAGCTCTACGAGGTGGAACATCATCGCCCATTAACATCGAAAAAGTATGGTCGGCAGAAGCTGCACTTTCAATGGTAATTTGTCGTAATGTTCTAAACTCAGGGTTCATTGTGGTTGACCATAACTGTTCCGCATTCATCTCTCCCAAACCTTTGTATCGTTGAACATGAACACTTGATTCTTTTCCTGCTCCTAGTTCTCTAATATTTCTTTCTCTATCATCTTCGTTCCAGCAATAACGTTGCTCCTTCCCTTTTTTAACCAAATAAAGTGGTGGAGTTGCAATAAAAATATGTCCTTTTTCAACCAATTCGTACATGAATCGAAAGAAGAAAGTTAAAATTAACGTTTCAATGTGAGAACCATCTACGTCGGCATCACACATAATTATTACTTTGTGGTATCTTAATTTTTCAGTATTTAAAGCTCTTTCATCTTCTTCTGTACCTATTCTAACACCTAAGGCAGTATAAATATTTTTTATCTCTTCATTTTCAAAAATTTTATGCGTCATTGCTTTTTCTACATTCAATATTTTACCTCTTAAAGGCATTATTGCTTGAAAATGTCTATCTCTACCTTGTTTAGCGGTTCCTCCAGCAGAATCTCCCTCCACTAAATAAATTTCACATTCTGTTGGATCTTTAGAAGCACAATCTGATAGTTTTCCAGGCAATCCAGAACCTGTTAACACATTTTTTCGCTGCACCATTTCACGTGCCTTACGAGCTGCATGACGTGCTGTTGCAGCTAAAATTACTTTTTGAACAATTATTCTTGCGTCAGCAGGATGTTCTTCTAAATAATTTTCGAGCATTTCACTAACCGCCTGACTAACTGGGGCAGTAACTTCTCTATTTCCTAATTTGGTTTTGGTTTGTCCTTCAAATTGTGGTTCTTGTACTTTTACAGAAACAATAGCCGTTAATCCTTCTCTAAAATCATCTCCCGAAATTTCAAATTTTAACTTCTCTAACATACCAGATGCATCGGCATACTTTTTAAGTGTATTGGTTAATCCTCTTCTAAACCCAGAAAGATGTGTTCCTCCCTCGTGGGTATTAATATTATTAACGTAGGCATGTATGTTTTCTGCGTAAGAAGTATTGTAAATCATGGCAACCTCAACAGGAATACCACCTTTTTCGCTTTCCATACTAATTACTTCGCTAATTAATGGTTCTCTAGTTTCATCAATATATCTTACAAATTCAGGCAATCCTATGTCTGAATGAAATATTTCTTTTTTAAATCCTCCATTGTCATCTTTCTCTCGTTTATCAACCATTGAAATCGTAATACCTTTGTTCAGATAGGATAACTCTCTCATTCTATTTGATAAAGTATCATAGCTGTACTCTAAAGTCTCAAAAATATCACCATCTGGTCTAAATGTAACTTCTGTTCCAACATCAGTTGTTACTCCGGTTTCTTTTGTTGGATAAAGAGCTACGCCTCTTTCGTATTCTTGCTCATAAATTTTCCCATTTAAAAAAACTCTTGCATGTAAATGAGCAGATAAAGCATTTACAACAGATACTCCCACACCATGCAATCCTCCAGAAACTTTATAGGAATCTTTATCAAATTTTCCTCCAGCACCAATTTTAGTCATTACAACTTCTAATGCAGAAACTCCTTCTTTGGCGTGAATTCCCACAGGAATACCTCGTCCATCATCTTTAACTCCAATTGAATTGTCTTCATTAATCCAAACATCTATGTTATGACAATGTCCAGCCATTGCCTCATCAATGGAGTTATCTACAACTTCATAAACTAAATGATGTAATCCGCTAGTTCCGATATCTCCGATATACATGGATGGTCGCTTTCTAACATGCTCCATTCCTTCCAACGCCTGAATACTGTCTGCTGTATAATCTTTTTTTGATTGTTCGCTCATAATTTCTCTATATTTTTTTACTCTTTTTTAAGGGAAAACAAATATAAGCAATCCCTTAAAGATAAAGGATTTTTAAGTAGTTTAATTAGGTGTTTTTATTAACAATTAAATGAACACTAAATTTAACCTATGCTTGACAAGGAATTCTTAGGTCGATAAACGAGATACTCCATTTATTTTCGTTAAATGAAAAGTAGAAAGTGCAGTTATCTGTGTTAATTACTGTCATATTAACTAACGAAGCTAATTTTTCAATTGCCTGAATTTCTTTTTCATTTAAGTCGCTATAATTCCATAGCTGACTTTCTTGAATTGGGTTGACAGCAGCTGCAAAACATCCAGATTTGTCGTAAATAGCTTCTTCACAAATAACTTTTGGTAATTCATCAAAAATTGGTGCACTTGTAATGCTTTTAAATGGTAGTTGGAAAAAATTATTGTTGTTACTTTTTAATTTAAACTTTGAAATGTCATACACTTTACTGATAATTGGAATGGCTCCTGTAGCCTCAATAATATACACTCCAAAATTTGAACCCATGCATTTGTTAAAACTGGCAACATCTTTATCCTGAATAGCTTTTGTCAACTTTTGGTAAAAATTTAAAAACTCTTTATTAGATACAACACTACGTTGATTGTTGCTGATGGAATTAGCTAATGTATCTTTAGCAAGTGCTATGGTGTTGGAATCTGCTTCCATGTTATTATGTTCGATTGCTGCTTCCTTTTGCTGATTTTCAACATTAGTGCAAGAAACAAGCAATAAAATGGCAATAAATAAGCTGAAATTTTTCATCATTTAACCAATTTTTGAATCGGCTTTCCAGTACAAGCACTCGGAGGTTGTATATTTAGTAATGCTGCAATTGTCGCTGCAATATCAGGAATTATTATTTCATCATTTGTTTCGCCTTTTGTTATCCCAAATCCATACCACAATAAAGGCACATGTGTGTCGTAATGATAGGGAGAACCATGAGTTGTTCCTTTAGTTTCTTCTTTAGGAATCCATCCTGATTCTAATATAAAAAGTACATCGCCCGATCTTGCTTGATGATAGCCTCTTTGTGCTTCGGCTGTAATTCTATCGTTAAATTCAGTAGCTCTTAAGGCTGTTCCTGTTACAACTTTTGCAACTCCTTTTTGTGTTATTAGATATCGAGCAATAGTGTTTTCTATTTCAACAAAATTTAATTTTTTTTCGTTGATATAATGTTGATTTAAAAAAACTTGATAATTAGAAACATTCGCTAATAAGCTATCGGAGTCAAATACCTTTTTTAAATAAATTTTTAATTCATTGCCAAGTGCTGTTTCATCAAAATACCCAGCAGGGACTTTGCTATCAATTAAAAATTGAGGGACGTCAACTGCACCATGATCTGCAGTTAAAAAAATTAAAACATCTTCCTTTTTGAAGTTTTTGGCTAAATAACTGAGAAGTTGGGCTATTTCTTTATCTAGTCTTAAATAGGTATCCTCAATTTCTACCGACATGGGTCCAAATTGATGACCAATATAATCAGGTGATGAAAAACTAATGGATAAAAAATCGGTAAACTCATCAACTCCTAATTTTTCGGCTTTAATTGTTTCGAGTGCTAATTCTTTTAAAATAGTATTGCCAAAAGGTGTTGCTTTAATTAGACTATAATTTTGGTTTTTAACTCTTAAAGTGGGCAAATTGTGAGGAAAAATAGGTGCTGATTCTCCAATAAACAAATCTTCATAAGCATTGCTATCATTAATACTTTCTATGTAGGTTTCCATTGGATATAATGTTTCCCATTGTTTTGATAAATATTTCTCTGCAGGCTTATTTTCATTTATCTTTTTTAACCATTCTGGCAACTCTTTCATGTAATAAGAACTTGATATCCATTGCCCAACATTGCCTCCATCAAACCAATAAGCAGCATTTGCAACATGTCCAGCTGGTAAAATAGCTCCTCTATCTTTTAAAGAAATTCCTATGATTATCCCTCTTTTATTGGTCGCCAACTTTAGTTCATCAGTAATTGTTGTTCCCAATAATTTTTTAGGAGACATTTGACCATTAACTGAATTACTTCCAACAGTATTCACTAAATTATCTTGTGTACAATAAATTTGAACATTATTAATTTTATCATACCAAGTATTTGATATTATCCCATGATTTTCGGGAGTTGTTCCAGTAAAAATAGAAGCATGCCCAGGACCTGTGTAGGTTGGCATGTAATTATAGTTGGTGTTTTTGCAATTAAATCCTTCATTCACTAATTTTTTAAACCCATCATTACCATATTTATCCCAAAAACGAGTGAGGAAATCGTAACGCATTTGATCGACAACAATACCAATTACCAATTTAGGTTTTTGTTGTTGAGCGAAACAAAAAAATGGAAAAATGATTATAAAAAAAACTAAAATCCTTTTCATTATGCTTGATTTTTGATGATGAAAAATAATAATGAAACTCCTGCTAAAACACTTATTATAATATTTAGTATGGCAAAAAGGAAGTTCCCTTGTTTTAACAATTCAAAAGTTTCTAAACTAAAAGCTGAAAAGGTACTAAAACCACCACAAAAACCAGTGATTACAAATAATTTTAATGCCATATTTTCAGAAATTTTTCCACTAAAATAAACAACAGCTATTGCTAAAATAAAACAACTTAAGGTGTTGGAGATGAATGTTGCTAATGGAAAATTAGTTACAGCATATTTTAAAGTCAATTTAGAAATGCCAAATCTGCATAAACTTCCTAAACCACCTCCTATAAAAACTGCTAAAATATTTATCATTGCTATATTTCAATTTTAAGGTTAAATTGACGATTGACAACTTTCATTAACCAAAACACAAATATACCAATACTGCTTCCAAGAATTGCACCCACTAAAATATCTCCAGGATAATGAACTCCGACATAAATTCTACTATATGAAACTAGTGCCGCCCATAGCAACATAATTAATAACGTAAATTTATAATGGTTTTTAAATAAAAACCCTGAGAAAATAGCCAATGCAAAACTATTGGCAGCATGAGAAGATACAAATCCAAATTGTCCGCCACAATACCCATCTATGGTATGAACTTGTTGAGCAATTTCAGGGTTATAACAAGGTCTTAAACGTTCAAAAATATCTTTAAATAGAAGTACAGAAATTTTATCTGAAATTAATATCAATATCCCAATAAAAAGACAAACGAATAGTGTTTTCCATTTAAATTTTAAGGCTGTAAAAAATAACAAAAGAAAGTAAAGCGGAATCCAGAAAAATTTATTGGTAAACCACGAAAAAATAATATCGAAGAACGGTGAATGAATGCTGTTTAGAAACAGAAATAAATGGGTATCAATATCATTTAGTGAAGTAAGGATAATTCTTAATTTTAATATTGTTCAAAAGTAAGAAATACTATAAACTTATCCTTCATAATTATAAAGCACTTTTTATCTATTACATTTGTGTTAAGTTATGGAAGTCAGTTATAAATTTTCTAAAAACGAAAAGTTAAAAAGCAAGGCAGCAATTGAATTACTTTTTAGTAAAGGAAAATCTATTAATGCTTTTCCGTTGAGAGTAATCTATCTTAAAAAAATTAATAGTAATGGAACTATAATTAATGCAGGAGTTAGCGTTCCTAAAAAAAATATAAAATTAGCTGTAGATAGAAATTTATTAAAAAGAAGAATAAGAGAAGCTTATCGTTTAAACAATAATGAACTAAAAATACAGCTGAAAAAAACTGGATTAGAATTTAATTTGATGTTTATTTATACCTCCAAACAAATTTTACCGTATAAGGAAATTGAAGACAAAATAAAAGTAATTTTAATGCGTTTAAAAGACTTGAGTGAAGTGGTTGGCAAGTAAAATATTTATCTTTTTAATTCTATTTTATCAGTTAAGTATCTCTCCAATGTTAGGTCAAAATTGCAGATATACACCAACATGCTCTCAATATAGTGTAGAAGCTATTCAAAAATATGGCTCGATAAAAGGAGGTTGGCTTTCGTTGAAACGAATTTTTTCTTGTCATCCTTGGGGAGGACATGGACATGATCCTTTGGTATAAAAGTTGAGCATTACGAGTTTATAGTTTAAAAAAAATAATATGAAAAAAAGAATCACCAAAATAGTTGCAATCATTTCAATTGCAACGATATCAATAACATCCTTCGGTTTTGCCGATAGTTATTTCGAAGTATCTAAAAATCTTGACATTTTTGCAACACTTTTTAGAGAACTTAATATTTATTATGTTGATGATGCCGATCCAGGAAAATTAATGAAAACTGGTATTGACGCTATGTTGGAATCACTTGATCCTTACACCAATTTTATTCCAGAATCCAACATGGAAGATTACAAAATGATGACTACTGGTCAATATGGTGGTATTGGAGCACTTATTCAAACTCAAGATGATAAGGTTGTGATTTCTGAACCTTATGAAGGATATGGAGCTTTTAAAGCTGGACTTAGAGCAGGTGATAAAATAATAGCAATTGATGGGAAATCAGCACTAGGAAAAACATCTAGCGAAATACGTGAATTTTTATTAGGACAACCAGGAACAACACTAGAAATAACTATAGAAAGACCAGGTGATACAAAACAATTTACCAAAACTGTAACTCGAGAAGAAGTTAAAATTAAAGATGTTCCCTACTTTGGAATGTTAAAAGATAGCGTTGGGTATATTAGATTGACAGGGTTTACAGAATCTGCCAGTGCAGAAGTAAAAACAGCATTAACAAGTTTAAAAGAACAACATGCAAAATCTATTATTTTAGATTTGAGAGGAAATGGCGGAGGACTTTTAAGAGAGTCGGTAAACATTGTTAATTTATTTGTAGAAAAAGGAACACCTGTGGTGAGCACCAAAGGAAAAATTACTGAATGGGATAAGGAGTATAAAGCTTTGTCAACACCAATTGACACAAAAATTCCTTTAGCCGTTCTAATTGATGGTGGTTCTGCTTCAGCATCTGAAATTGTATCTGGTTCTTTACAAGATAATGATAGAGCTGTAATTATTGGTTCGCTTTCTTTTGGAAAAGGATTAGTACAACAAGTTAGACCTTTAAGTTATAATTCAAAATTAAAAGTAACCGTTGCCAAATATTATACGCCAAGTGGAAGATGTATTCAAAAATTAGATTATTCGCACAGAAGCGAAGAGGGAAAGGTAGATGAAATTCCTGATTCTTTAATTACAGAATTTAAAACAATTAATAACAAAAGAATTGTATTTGACGGTAAAGGGATTAGCCCTGATATTGATGTGGAAAGAAAAATGCTAAGCGATATTTCTGCAAGTTTATTGTTAAAAAACCTATTTTTTAACTACGCTACTGATTATAGAATTAAACATGAAACAATTAGTGAAGTAAACGATTTTTCTTTATCCGATGAGGAATATGAAGACTTTGTTCATTTTTTAGAAGGGAAAGATTACTCTTATACTACTGAAAGCGAAGATATTTTGACTAAATTAGAAGAAGCTACTAAAGAAGATAAGTATTTTGATGATGTTAAGACTGAATACGAAGCCTTAAAAACTAAATTAACACACAATAAAAAAGGTGATTTATATAAGTTTAAAGACGAAATTAAATATATACTCGAAAGTGAAATTGTAACTAGGTATTATTATCAAAAAGGACAAATTGAAATTTCCTTAAAAAATGATCCTACTTTAGATGAAGCGGTTAAGACACTAAACAATCAAGATTTATATCAATCTATTTTGGCAGGAACAAAAAAATAAGCACATGATAAATCATGTGCTTATTAAAATATTACTAACGATTAATTTTAGTTAACGGTTAATTTTTCAATTTTTGTTCCATTTTCACCATTTATTTTTACAAAATAAACACCTGATGATAATCCTTCAATATTAATTTTCTCTAAAGAAGAGTTTTGATTTAATACTCTTTGTCCAGATAAATTAAATATTTCTACATTATCAATATTTTTGGTTGAAGTAAGTTGAAAATAATTTTTGGCTGGATTTGGATACAAAGAAATAGAAGAAACCGCATTAATTTCTCCAACACTAATTCCTGGGTCTTCTATTACAGTATAAGTAGTAGTGTTCACATAATCTCCAAGATCACCAGCTGCACTGTTTGTAACACAAAAAGCACCATAAAAAGTTACATCACCTGTTCCTAAAGCTGGGGCAGTCCAATCAAACTGCCAAGCATTACTGCCAGCAGAAGCTGTAGTTCCAGCAGTTTTATGTGTTATATCATTTCCTCCACCTTGTGTTCTTGTCGCATCGGTAATTATAATAGTTCCTTTTTTAGCTGTAGCATTTTCTGCTGTTACTTCAAAACCAATTTTAACTGACGAGCCAGTTCCTGTAGCAGCAGCAGTAATAGTGTAGTTTGTTCCAGGTATATAACCAGTACCCGGTATATTTGAGGTAATTATAAAAGTTCCAGCTCCAGAATTAAGAGCAAAAGAAGAATGACAACTAACGCAATTATCACCATCAAGTGGAGAGTCAGTCATTTGACCAGGAGACCCACTAGAGTATGCATAAGCAGATGTTCCTCCTATGGTATCTATTGTTGAAGCAACAAAAATAGCAGCAGTACAAACAATAGTTAATCCTAAAATTGTAAAGATTCTTTTTTTCATATCGTTTAAGTTTAAATTAATAATTTGTTTTTTAATACACAAATGTAATAAGAAAACAGTATATTTTATATGATTATTATCATTAAAAAGTTTGCTGTTAAATTACTTTTATCTTGCTAGATAATAAGAACTATACCTTAAATGAAGCCATTAAAACAATCAAAGATTTATATTAATTCATTTTTAGAAGGAAAAAAATAATACTTTTTTGAATATAATTAGAAGTTAAAAATTCGAGAGATATTAAACCCTAATTTGTATTCTCCTTTTTCCCAGGCTGAATTAGTGTATGGAATAAAATCATTCTCAATAATTCCTTCAGAGTTGGTTAAATTAACATGAAAAACATGTCCTCCAGTTTCAAATTCCATTCCGATACCAAAAGCATCGTAATAAGTATTTCCTTTTTTTCTAAATTCCGAAAAAGGTAAAAAATAGTCCACTACTATTGAAGTATGTTTTGATATTTTTAATCTTCCACCAAAACCAAGAGCAAAAATGTCATTTTCGTCTGTTGAGCCATTAATAGGATGTGGTTGAGTATTATCGACATAATTACGATGAACAAAAGTTGGTAATACTTCTAATGAAATAGAACTGTTTATTTTACTGGCTAAAATCAACTGATGTGTGTACGACCATCTATTAACAGACTTATTTTGTGGAGCATCTGCTACAGCCGAAACAACAGCATTAGTGAAATAAGCAACAGATAAAGGTAAACCGTTTTTTTTTTGCTCTAAAAATCGAAACTTAAAGTTCCCATCAATGTTTTCTAATGTTTTGCTTCTTCCTAAACCAATACTAATTTTATCGGTTAATCCATAATCAAACGAAAATCGAATGTTGGAGGCATTGTCCAACCCATAATAAGTATGATAAGAAATTGGTTCTCCAATTTCCATATTGCCAAAGCGATGTGTTATTCTAAATTCTAACGTTTTCTTTTTAGTCGTTTCAATAGTGTTCGCATTAATTAACCTAGTTCCCTTAAAAGTACTGCTAACTTTACTTGGTTCTGCAGAATTATTGATCTCATTTGTTAGCTCATTTAATAAATCGTTTTGAGCAAAAATTGAGATGGATAAATTCAATGATAATACTAGGAATAAAAACTTCATTCGTTAATTAATTTTAGGAAGCAATGATGCATGAACTATCACTTTAACTTTTTCGGCAATATTCTTTACCACAATTTTTGGGATTTTAATCTGATGATCTTTTAAATCAACATCGAAACTTGCATTGAGTTCAATAACCCCATTTTTTATAACAATAGTTCCTGCAATTTCTCGTTCTTTATCCACTCCATGTATGTTTAAAATTCCTCTTGCTTTTACGCTAAACTCTCCATCCTTAGAATAATCTACCTCTTCAATAATTTTTCCTTTAAAATGAGCCGTTTTATATTGATTACTTTCCATATAACTTTCGTTAAAATGCTCTTCCATTAATGGTTTTTTAAACTTAAACTCAATAATAGCTGTAATAAAAACCAGCTCGTTGGTTTTAGTATTTAATAATGCTTTTCCTTCTTTACTTACGGCATCAATATTCTCAACAGGAGTTTCCGAAAAGAAAGAAATCTCGCATGATGAAGCTTTTAAAATATCTTGTGAAAAAAGAGTTAATGAAAGATGCGTAAACAGTATAAAAGAAAATAAATTTTTCATTCTTTAGCTCCCTGATTAATCCAAATAGTAAGTGTATCTTTTATTTCTTGTGACAATTGAGGAAGTTCAAAAGGCATTGTTGGTGCTACTCCATCAATAACATGTAACCTAAAAAGTCCGTCATCAACTGCTTGTTTTACTCCTAGATAAGTTGTAAAGTTTCTATTACCAGCAGGTGTTCCATTGGTATTATAACCAGAAATGTGGCAAGCGAGGCAATTTTCAGATACTATATTTTTTGCATAATTAGTATAGGTGATTTCAGGTGAAGGTAATTCTATTTTTTCTTTGTTGTAAACACAAGAATTAAATAATAATCCTAGTATGATACTAACCAATAACTTCATTTATTTTATTATTAATTTTTCAACTGTATCAACTCCTCGCGTTTCTATTTTTAAAAAATAAATACCACTTAGCATTCCTTTAATATCATAATTATTAGCCGAAGGATATGTTTTTATCAACTTTCCAGTCGAGTTATAAAGCATTATTTTTGTCAATGATTGATTAGCGTTAACCGTAAAATAATCAGTAGCAGGGTTAGGGAAAATCTTTATGTTGCTTTTAGAAGTAATTTCATTTATTTGAGCTGGTAATTGAACAGTAACAGTTCCAATCATTCCTCCACCAACATGAATATCACACTGATAAGTGTAAGTCCCAACCGTATTAAAAACAAACGAATAAGTCCATGAAGAACTACTAGCTGCACCATTTCCAAAAGAGGTAGGGTTAGCTGGATAAGTCGCTTGATTACCATTAACGTTATGTACCCCAGAAATATTTTGCCATTCTACTGTGTCTCCCTGATTAATTGTTATACTTGATGGTGAAAAAGACATTCCAGATGACGTAACAATAAATTTGTTTTGAGCACTCATAAAAGTGCCATAAAATAGTGCAAATGATAGTAATAATTTTTTCATAAAATTGTTTTTATATGATTTATATCATCAAATATAATGATTATTTCTCAATTAAAAAATTTAATCAAAAAAAAGTATTTGAAAAATTAGAAAACTTAGATGGATAGGACAACTCCTCTGTTTCTTAAAAAATTTGATGTTAAATTACTTTTATCTTAATTGATAATAACTACTTTTGTTACCTTAAAATTATAACCTTTTTATTATGGCAGAAGATAGATATCAAGCACCAGACTATTACCTTTTGGATGAGCTGTTGACAGACGAACACAAATTAATAAGAGATACGGTTAGGGCTTGGGTGAAAGCAAACGTTTCTCCAATTATAGAAGAGTATGCTCAACGAGCAGAATTTCCCAAACATTTAATTCCGGGTATTGCCGAAATTGGTGGTTTTGGCCCTTATATTCCTGTAGAATACGGTGGACCAGGTTTAGACCAAATTTCTTACGGATTAATTATGCAAGAATTTGAACGATGCGATTCTGGTTTACGGTCCACTTCTTCTGTTCAAAGCTCTTTAGTCATGTATCCCATTTGGAAATATGGGAATGAAGAACAACGAAAAAAATACTTACCAAAACTAGCAACTGGCGAAATGATGGGATGCTTTGGATTAACAGAACCAGACCATGGTTCTAATCCAGGCGGGATGGTTACTAATTTTAAAGATAAAGGCGATTATTATTTACTAAATGGAGCTAAAATGTGGATTACCAATGCTCCAATAGCTGATATTGCTGTAGTTTGGGCAAAAAATGAAGCAGGTAGAATTCATGGATTAATAGTAGAACGTGGAATGGAAGGATTTACCACACCTGAAACTCATAATAAATGGTCGTTAAGAGCTTCTGTTACTGGCGAGTTAGTTTTTGATAATGTAAAAATTCCTAAAGCAAATTTATTACCCAACAAATCAGGATTAGGAGCACCCCTAGGTTGCTTAGATTCTGCTCGTTATGGAATTGCTTGGGGTGCAATTGGTGCTGCAATGGATTGTTACGATTCAGCTTTAAGATACACCAAAGAAAGAATTCAATTTGGCGTTCCTATTGCTTCCTTTCAACTAACACAAAAAAAATTAGCCGAAATGATTACAGAAATTACTAAAGCACAATTGCTAACTTGGCGTTTGGGTGTTTTACGTAATGAAGGAAGAGCAACTTCTGCCCAAATATCTATGGCAAAAAGAAATAACGTGAACATGGCATTAACCATTGCAAGAGAAGCCAGACAAATGCATGGAGCTATGGGAATAACTGGCGAATATTCCATTATGCGACACATGGCAAATTTAGAATCGGTTGTTACTTATGAAGGAACTCACGATATCCATTTATTGATTACAGGAATGGATGTAACAGGGATTTCTGCTTTTTCTAATGATGGCTCTCAGTTAAAAAATCTGTAACAAAATAATTAATAAAAAAAAGGAGTTGAATATTTCAATTCCTTTTTTTAAAACATCATATAATCCTCAGGATTTATTGGAATTCCATTGTACCACAATTCGAAATGCAAATGAGATCCTGTTGACAATTCTCCAGAATTACCGATAATAGCAATCACTTCTCCTGCTTTTACATGGTCTCCTACTTTTTTATGAAGCACAGAATTATGTTTGTAAATAGATATAATATTATCGGCATGTTGCAATTGGATAACATAACCCGTTTCTGAAGTCCATTCTGCAAAAATAACCGTGCCATCTAAAGTGGCTTTTATTGCTTCATTTTTAGAGGCAACCACATCAATGCCAAAATGTTGTTTTTTAAAATTAAAACGATTGGTAACGATACCTTTTAATGGTTGAAGAAAAATGAAACTACTAATATTACCAGGTGTACTTCCTGCTTTACTAAACAAATTGTATTTTTCTTCGGTTTCTATCATGTTCCTTAACATCGAGTCTTCCTCGATAGGCTCATTCATAATCATTTTATAATTAACAGTTGAATCAACAAAAGCTTTATCATCCAATTTAATTGGCTTTCCTTGTATGATTTGTTTAATGTTATCAATGTAAAGATTGTTGTGTGCTAACGCCAATTCAATAGAATCACTTTTTAAGAAATTTTCAACCCCCTGTTTTCTTACATTAACGTTTGCATACCCAGGAATAAACTCTCTTAACGGGGTAAATGCAATAATTATCGTTACCAACAAAATCAACACTAGTGAGCTAATACCCACAGCAACAAATACATTTAATTGAGAAAGTTTAAAAGAAACTTTCTCTTCAAATGTATCATCATTTAAAATCACTAAACGATACTTGTGCTTTAAACGTTGAAATTTCTTCGGTTTTTTACTAAAATAGCTCATAATTATTGCCACAAATATACCTAAACCCAATTTAATGTAGCAATTTACAAATGCTAATAATTCTTAATAAAAATTTACCATAAAGTAGATATTAAGTATTTTAGCAGATTATATAATAATCTAACTAGATTATAGTTTAATTAGCACTTTAATTGCATTTTGAATAAGAAACTAAATATACTATTAATTGTATTAATTACTGTTGGGCTTTTAGGCTGCTCTAGAAAAAAGAACGGTTTTACTAGAAGAGCATACCACAATACTACTGCACGATACAATGGTTTTTTTAATGCACGAGAAATAAAAAAAGCTAATGTTCAACGAATTTACGATGAACATAAAGATGACTTTTCCGAAATTATTCCACTTTTTGTTTATCCAAACGAAGAACAATCTAAAGCGATGTATCCTGATATGGATAAGATTATTAAAAAAACATCTACCGTAATTGACCGACATTCTATGTTTATAAAAGATGAAGAGCACAATCGTTGGATAGATGATTGTTATATGTTAATGGGAGAAGCTCGTTTCTACAAGCAAGAGTATTTTGTAGGTGAAGAGGTTTTTGAATACATTGCAAAAGCATATAACAAAGATGATGTAAAATATGAGGCACTAATGTGGCTGGCACGGACATATATTGTGTTAGAAAAAATGAATAAAGCAGAATCGTATTTAGCTATTATTGAACAAGAAGGAGTTCCAAAAAAATACAGTAGCGAATTTAATGCCCTTTATGCCGATTTCTATATTCGGAAACATAATTATGATGATGCTATTGCGAAACTGTCTAAATCATTAGAATCAACTAAAAATAAGGAAGCTAAAAGAAGATATACCTATGTGCTTGCTCAAATATGGTTAAAGAAAAAAGAATATAGCAAAGCCTCTGAATTATTTACTAATGTAATAAAACTAAAACCCAAATATGACATGATGTTTAATGCTAAAATTAGTAGAGCATTATCATTTGACACCAATGGAGAAAATCAAAAAGATATCAAAAAAATGTTGTCGAGAATGGTTAAAGATGGGAAAAATGTTGAATTCTTAGATCAAATTTATTATGCTTTAGCAGATATCGCATTTAAAGAAAAGGACGAACCATTAGGTATTGAATACTTACAAAAATCTGCCGCTTTAAGTGTTTCCAACGACAAACAAAAAGCATTATCTTATCTAAGACTTGGCGAATTGTTTTACGAAAAACCACAGTACATACAATCTCAAGCTTATTACGACAGTTGTTTAACAGTATTACCCCAAAACTACTCCACTTACGAAACCATTTACGAAAGAAGTAAAGCATTGACTCACCTAGTAGATAATATTTTAATCGTTCAAGAAGAAGATAGCTTACAATCATTAGCAAAAGATGAAAAACACCGTAATAAAGTTATTGATAAATTGGTTCAAAAAGCAATAGAAGAGGAAGATTTAAAAAAAGCAGATTTAGCAAATAGTGAAAATTTTAACTTTTTGGACAACGACAACGCTAACTCTAATCTTCCAAACTCTGGAAAATGGTATTTCTACAATCAAACTACTTTAGGTTTTGGTTTTACCGATTTTAAGAAAGTTTGGGGAAATAGAAAATTAGAAGATAATTGGAGACGAAGCAATAAAGAAACAGTAGCATCTTTTGACGAAGAAAATCTTTCCAACGAAACTGATTCTGCTAGCGCTGATAGCTCAAAAAATAAAATAAATGAGAAAACAAGCCCTGAATATTATCTTCAATTCATTCCGCTAACTGAAGAAAAGATGATTGCTTCCAATAATAAAATTATTGAATCATTGTACATCATTGGTAATATTTACCGTGAAGATTTTGAAGATTATAAAAATTCTACTCTAGCTTTCGAAAACCTTATTGAACGATACGATACCTGTAAATACAAACTTCCTTCCTGGTATAATTTATACAGAATAAGTTTGGTTACCAACAATGACCCAATGAAAGAAAAGTATAAGGGTTTAATTTTAAATAACTACCCAGAGAGTGAATATGCTCGAATAATTCAAGACCCTTCCTACAATAAAGTTACCAGAGAAAACAGAAAACGTGTAGATAATTATTACAGCATCGTTTATGATTTATATAGTGATCACCAATATGAAAGTGTTTTGGTTCGTTGCGAAAAAGCCAAATCAATTTTTGCTGATAACCATTTACAAGATCGCTTCGATTTTTTGGCTGCAATGGCAATTGGACACATCAATACGTTAGATACTTTTAAACTTGCGTTAGAAGACATTATTGTAAAACATCCACAGTCGGAAGTGAGTGTTGAAGCAAAAAGAATTTTAGAACTGATTAAGAATGGTATTAAAATAGAACCAAAAACAACCACTGCCATACCTTATAATCATGTTTTTGACACCGAATTTAGTTTTATCGCCATTATTCCTGCCACAGACAATAACACTAACCAATATAAAATAGATATTTCTAATTTTAACACTAAATACTACAGCGACAAAATATATGATGTTAGTAATATTTTTATTGACGCATTAAATCAACTAATCATTGTAAAAAAACTAAAAAGTTATAATGAAGCTATCGATTATTATAAATCTTTTGTACTAAATAACGATAACTTAGTAAATCTTAATCAAAAAAAGTATCAGTACTTTTTAATATCTCAAGAAAATTTTGTTCTATTTTACCAAAATAAAGACATCAAAGGATACCAAAGTTTTTTTGAGAAAAACTTTGAATTGGAACTTTAATAGTTAAATTTATTATATTTGATGTATATTTTTACATTAAAACCACATGTTTATTAAAAAATCATCTCTTATGGCAAAAAATAACGAAATTGAAACTCCTGAAATAAATATTATTAGAAAAGGAACTAAAATTAATGGCGACATTACTTGTTTTGGGGACATTAGGATTGACGGAACAGTTATTGGAACATTAGTTTCTGAAGGAAAAGTTGTTGTTGGAACAAGCGGAATAATAGATGGCAAAGTAACTTGTAAAAACGCTGACATTTCTGGTATAATAAAAGCCAAATTAATCGTTAAAGAACTTTTACAACTAAAATCTACGGCAAATATCGAAAGCGATATCAATACCAATAAATTATCAATTGAGCCAGGTGCTAATTTTACTGGTTCCTGCAATATGGGTTCTGTTGTAAAAGAAATTAAAAATGACAAGCAACAACAAGTCTTCAAAGAAGTCCAAACCGCTTAAAAATTACGTAAAATTCTCTGGAATGGCTGTCCAAATGGGGGTAACCATTGCTTTAGGTGCTTGGGGAGGCTCAAAATTGGATCAAAAATTTAACACTTCGTCTCATCCATATACTATTGTTTTATCATTGCTAGCAATTGGAATTTCTCTATATATCATTATTAGAGATGTAATCAACATGCAAAAAGAAGATGAAGAATAACCTTTATTTAAAATTGCTTTCTTTCTCCCTACTTTTATTTATGGTACATTTTATTGTATCTAAATACATATTTCCAACTTATTTTATAGCTGGTATTTATAAAATGCATTTATTTTTAGGATTAATTACTCAAATAATTATTTTTTTTATTCAAAGAATTACTAAAGTTGACCCAACAAATTTTGGAAAAGGATTTATGGTTTCAGTTGTTCTGAAAATGTTACTTACCATCGGTTTTTTATGGCCTGTTATTTTTAACTCTGCTTCCAATCAAAAAATATATATTATTCATTTTTTTATTCTCTTTTTTATTTATTTAATTACCGAAGTAAAGCTGCTTATTTCACTAATTAAAAAGTAATTTTTTCAGCTTCTAAACCAAGTCTTTTTTTAACAAAAAATATTCTTTTAAAAGTAGTTGGCAAAATGGATATAATAACTATTTTTGCACCGAATTTTATAAGCCATAAAAAACTTAAGGAATTTGCTTAAAAATATTTAAATGAAGATTATTCTAAGTACTATTATATTTATGTTTCTTGTGATTGGTGCTTATGCTAATGAAGAGTCTCCATCAGAATCAAAATCAAGCGAAAAATATAACCCTGTTCCTCCAATTATGGAACATATTTCTGATGCTCACAGTTGGCATATTTACGGTGGTGAACATAATGCTGTTGCTTTACCTTTGCCTGTAATTTTATGGACAGCTAATGGATTAGTTATCTTTATGTCTAGTGAATTTCATCACGATGTTGAAGGGCATCATGTGGTTTCAACAAAAGAAATGAATTTCGTTAACTATCACGAAAAAATTTATACTTTACCTCAAGGAGAAACCGAATTATCATTTGATGAAAAAGGGAAAGTAGCTAATGAAAGACCCATAGACATTTCTATTACTAAAAATATTTTTGCGATGTTAATTTCTATGATAATTCTTTGTTTTGTATTTTTAAAAGCTGCAAAATCTTATCAAGGAGAAGTAAAAGCCCCAAAAGGAATAGCCTCTTTTATGGAGCCACTTATCTTATTTGTAAAAAATGATATCGCCTTACAAAATATAGGTGAAAAACATCACCAAAGATTTGTTCCATTTTTGTTAACCGCTTTCTTTTTTATTTGGTTTAATAATCTACTTGGACTAATTCCAATACCAGGGCTAACAGGTGCCAACATCACTGGAAACATAGCCTTTACACTGGTATTATCCACCATTACTTTATTGTTAACCAACCTTAACGGGAACAAACAATATTGGAAACACGTTTTTTGGATGCCTGGTGCACCTGTTCCCATTAAAATATTTTTAATCCCTATTGAATTAATTGGTCTTATTGCAAAACCATTTGCTCTTATGATTCGATTATTTGCCAATATGACTGCTGGCCATATTGTTGTTTTAAGTTTAGTTTCTTTAATTTTTATTTTTAAGAGTGTTTATATGAGTGCTGTTGCAGTTCCATTCACTCTATTTATTTCAGTATTAGAATTGTTGGTTGCTTTGTTACAAGCTTATGTTTTTACAATGTTATCAGCTTTATTTATAGGTTCTGCTGTTGCAGAACATCATTAATTTTTGTAATTTTTTATTTAATTAATATATATTAAAATTATGGTAGGAAGTATCGCAGCAATCGGAGCTGGTTTAGCAGCAATCGGAGCAGGTATCGGAATCGGACAAATTGGTGGTCATGCAATGGATGCAATTGCAAGACAACCAGAAGCAACTTCAAAAATTCAAACAAACATGCTAATTGCAGCAGCTCTTATTGAGGGCGTTGCTTTATTTGGTGTTGTTGTATCCCTTATGGGATTGGAAACTGGAGTTGGAGTATAAAGTCCAACAAATTATTCAAACTCGTAACGGTTGGTTACGAGTTTGATTTATTCAATTAATTAAATAACAATAAATTTTATAAAATGGATAACCCGTTAGTGACCCCCGAGATTGGAATGTTATTTTGGACATTCCTAGTTTTTGTAATACTAATGTTGATATTAACAAAATATGCTTGGAAACCAATATTGAATGCAGTAAAAGAAAGAGAATCCTCAATTGAAGAAGCTCTTAATGCTGCTAAAGAAGCAAAATTAGCAATGGCAGAATTAAAATCTACCAACGAGGATTTGTTAAATCAAGCAAGAGCTGAAAGAGACGAAATGTTAAAAGAAGCACGAGGAATAAAAGATAACATTGTCGCCAATGCTAAAACAATAGCTAAAACTGAAGCTGAAAAGATTATGATAACAGCTAGAGAGAGCATTCAACACGAAAAAATGGCCGCTATCGCTGAATTAAAAAATCAAGTTGCAGTGTTGTCCATCGAAATTGCTGAGAAGATTTTAAAAAGCGAATTATCATCTGTGGATAAACAAAAAACAATAATTGATAATATTGTGAAAGACATTCACTTAAATTAATTCTTAATGAGAGACATTAAAGTTGCATCAAGATACGCCAAATCACTTTTAGGAATTGCTTTAGAGCAAAACACTTTAGAAGAGGTATATCATGATATGCAAATGATAAGCAATGTTTGTGCTCAAAATAGAGATTTAGTTTTATTACTAAAAAGCCCCATTGTAAGACGTGATAAAAAGGAAGCTGTTTTTACTGAAATTTTTAAAAATAATATCTCTATCATCTCCAATACGTTTTTCTCTATTATCTTAACTAAAAAAAGAGAAGGATTATTACCAGATATTGCCAGTTCATTTATTGATGTTTACAAAGTTCATAAAAACATCACTACCACATATATTACCACTGCTATTCCACTAACAGAAGAACAAAAATTAAAAATTATAACTCTTTTAAAAAATCAAGGCAGCAAAAATATTGAATTAATTGAAAAGATAAATTCAGACCTTATTGGAGGGTTGATTATTAAAATTGGTGACAAACAAGTTGATGAAAGCATAAAAAGAAAACTATCTAATCTGGAAATGGAGTTTGATGAAAACCCATTCGCCAGAAAGTATTAATTATAAAATAAATAAAAATGGCCGAAGTAAAACCCGCAGAAGTATCAGCAATTTTAAGACAACAATTAGCTGGTTATAAAACGGAAGCACAATTAGAAGAAGTTGGAACTGTTCTTCAGGTAGGAGATGGTATTGCACGTATTTATGGATTATCAGAAGTACAAGCTGGTGAATTAATTGAATTTGAAAATGGTTTAGCAGCAATCGTTCTTAACCTTGAAGAAGACAATGTAGGTGCTGTATTGTTAGGTTCATCAAAAGGAATTAAAGAAGGAGATACTGTTAAGCGAACTAAAAAAATTGCTTCACTAAAAGTTGGTGAAGGATTGTTAGGTAGAGTTGTTAATACGCTTGGAAATCCAATTGATGGTAAAGGTCCAATAACAGGAGAACTTTACGAAATGCCTTTAGAGAGAAAAGCTCCCGGAGTAATTTATAGAGAACCAGTTTCTGAACCATTACAATCTGGTATTAAAGCAATTGATGCGATGATTCCTGTTGGAAGAGGTCAACGAGAATTAATAATTGGTGATCGGCAAACTGGAAAAACTACCGTTGCTATCGATACCATTATTAATCAAAAAGAATTTTACGATAGAGGAGAACCTGTTTATTGTATTTATGTAGCAACTGGTCAAAAAGGTTCTACAGTTGCTGGTATTGTTAAAACATTAGAAGAAAATGGAGCAATGGCTTATTCTGTAGTTGTTGCTGCAAATGCTTCCGACCCAGCACCAATGCAATTCTTTTCCCCATTTGCAGGTGCTGCAATTGGAGAATTTTTTAGAGATACTGGTCGTCCTGCACTAATTGTATACGATGATTTATCGAAACAAGCCGTAGCTTACCGTGAGGTTTCTCTATTGTTAAGAAGACCTCCAGGGCGTGAGGCTTACCCTGGTGATGTATTTTACTTACACTCAAGATTATTAGAAAGAGCAGCAAAAATTATTAATGTTGATAGTATTGCTCAAGCCATGAATGATTTACCAGAATCAATAAAACACATGGTAAAAGGTGGTGGTTCTTTAACTGCCTTACCAATTATAGAAACACAAGCAGGTGACGTTTCTGCTTATATTCCAACCAACGTAATTTCTATTACTGATGGTCAAATTTTCTTGGAATCCGATTTGTTTAACCAAGGTGTACGACCAGCAATTAACGTAGGTATTTCCGTATCACGAGTTGGAGGTAACGCACAAATTAAATCGATGAAAAAAGTGGCTGGAACCTTAAAATTGGATCAGGCACAGTACCGAGAATTAGAAGCATTTGCTAAGTTTGGGTCTGATTTAGATGCTGCAACGATGTCTGTTTTGAATAAAGGTAAACGTAACGTTGAAATTCTTAAACAAGGACAAAACGCACCATTGCCTGTAGAACAACAAGTAGCAATTATTTATTTAGGAACAAAAGGTTTAATTAATTCAGTTCCTGTTAATAAAGTGAGAGAGTTTGAAACTGAATTTTTGGCTTTTATGATTAATAAACACCAAGATGTATTAGATTTATTAAGAGCTGGAAAGTTAGATGATAGCATTACTTCTACTCTTGAAAAAGTTGCTACAGAATTAACAGCGAAATATAAAAATTAATGTACCAATAAAATAAAGTAGCAATGACCAATTGCTACATTATTAAATTGATTAATTGGTAAATTATAAAACATGGCTAATTTAAAAGAAATACGAAATAGAATTACCTCCATTTCATCAACAATGCAAATTACATCTGCGATGAAAATGGTTTCTGCTGCTAAATTGCGTAAGGCTCAAGATGCGATTGTACAAATGCGTCCTTATTCCAACAAATTACAAGAAATTCTTTCTAACCTAAGCACTAGTTTAGATAGTAATGATGGAATTTACGCTAGAGAGCGTGAATTAAAAAATGTGTTGTTGGTAAGCATTACTTCCAACAGAGGATTATGTGGAGGTTTTAATAACAATGTAATTAAAGCAGCTCGAAAATTGGCTCTAAACGAGTATGCATCCTGTAATGTTACCATTTTATCGATTGGCAAAAAAAGTCACGATGCATTCAAAAATACACAATGGGGAATTATAGGTTCTGAATTACCTCGCCATACAGAAAAAATATGGGATAATTTAACCTTTGAAGCATCTTCTAAAATTGCTACTGTTTTAATGGAGCAATTTGCCAACGGCAATCAAGATAAAATTGTTTTTATCTACAATCAATTTAAAAATGCTGCAGTTCAGTTGATACAAGAAGAACAATTTTTACCAGTTCATGCTCCAGAAATAAAAAAAGGAGATTCGGCTAACACCACTGATTATATTTTTGAGCCCAATAAAGAATTTATTGTGCAAGAATTAATTCCTAAATCATTAAAAACTCAATTGTACAAAGCATTGTTAGATTCTCGAGCTTCGGAACATGGTGCAAGAATGACAGCCATGCATAAAGCAACTGATAATGCTTCTGACTTGATTCACGAACTTAAATTGGTTTACAACAAAGCACGACAAGCTGCTATTACTAATGAAATATTAGAAATTGTTGCAGGTGCTGAAGCTTTAAAATAGTACTCGAAAAATAGTTTTTAAAAAGAGGTTGTACTAGAAAGGTCAACCTCTTTTTTTTGACTAAAAATTTAAATTACTTGAGTATAAATTTAGTTTTCGTAAATTCACCCCAAGAAGTTTTTTTTAAATGAAGGCATTGTTAAAAAATCCATTTTTACATCTTTTTATTGGTATAATTTCTTTTATTTTTATTTATACTAGTTCTTCTTATTTCTCAACAAATGAATCAGATTATACTCATTTTAATAGCTCCTTAACTGAAAAAGAAAAAATTTCCGAACAGCAACTGAAAGAGTTAATTGCTCTTAACACCTCTAATAATCAATTTTCGTTTTCAAAAAAATATACTCAATTAATTAAAACTAAAGGAATTTCTTTGTTTATTATCGAACACGAAAAACTTGTTTTTTGGACCAACAGAACCATCAACTTTTCTCCAACATTAAATGAGTTTAATGCAACTAATGGAATTGTAAAACTAAAAAATGGTTGGTATCAATACTTGCTTAAAAAAAGTAACAACAAAACTTATTTAGCACTAATTTTAATCAAGAATGATTATCAAATTACTAATAAATACCTTAAAAACAGCTTCCATGATAGTTTTAAAATAAATAATAAAATAACTATTGATACTGACTCCACCAATAAAACATCAACTGTAATTCGATCTAAAAGTGGAAATTATTTATTTTCTTTACTTAAAAGTCAAGAAAAAGAAACAACGTCAAAAAAATACAATTGGTTTATTGTTTTTCTTTTTTTTACTGCCTACTTTTTAGTTATTTCTTTCATTAGCAAACAATGTAGAAAAATTGCTCTTTTAAGAAATTTTTCTACATTAATTGTCATCATTTTTATAGTTATTAGTAGGTTGCTTTTACTTCAGTTTCCTATTTTTAAAACGTTGTTTAATCAAGAATTGTTTGAGCCAACAGTTTTTGCACAGTCTGCATTCTTACCATCTTTAGGCGACTTATTAATCAGCTCTGTTTTATTTTCTTTAATCATTTATTATTTCGCTCGTGCTATTAAAAAAATTAATCCTTATAACAAATCTTTTGTATTTGTAATTTCTTTTATTATTGCCCTATTTCCTTTGGCTTTAGCCGATTTAATTGAAGGATTAATTACCAATTCTAAAATCAATTTCGACATCAATTATTTACTCGATTTAAATGCTTACAGTTTTGTTGGGATGGGCTCTATCATCTTATTATTTATTAGTTTCATATTATTTATTAAAATATCCTTTAGCCATTGTTTAGATAAAGCTTTTAAAAGAAATCGACTTATTACTATCTATTTGACAACCAGTCTTTTGTCGGTAATTATTGGTCATTTTTTCTTAAACATAAGTGCGTTATTAACCTCATGGGTATTATTAGTCATCTTGGCATTTTCATTTAAAACAAAATCGAAACTTAGTTTTTATAGAAGTGCTTTTTTAGTTTTGGTTGTTTCCTTAACAACTTCCTGGGGTTTTATTCATCACGGAAAAGAAAAAGAAAAAATAAATAAAGAATTTATTGCTAAAAAGTTGGCGAAAGAACGAAATCCTGTCGCTGAATATTTATTTGAAGAAATTAAAGAAAAAATAGAAACTGATACGTTTGTTATCAAAAACATCAGTACCTATTGGAATGATAAAAGCAAAGTTGACAACCATATCATTAATCATTATTTTAGTGGGTTTTGGAATAAATATGATATTAATATTATTTATCCTTGTCTGGAAAATGATTCTATTGTTGTGGAGGGGAACAGGAGTGTAAATTGCTTGACTTTTTTTCAAGAAAAAATAGCTAAAGAGACCGTTGATCCTTTTACAATTAATGAAACCTTAAACTTTCTGTACTCTGATGAAGGAATTAGCAGTTACTTAGCTAAATTGAAGATAGTTAATTCAGCGAAAAAAGAATATTATTTATTTATTGAATTATTTCCAAAAAATTTCTCAAAAACCGAAGGTTATCCAGAATTATTGTTAAATGAAAAAGACGTTGTTTCTCAGCTAAATACCAATCAATATTCGTATGCTAAGTACAAAAAAGGGATGCTTATTGATAATGCTGGGAAATTTAATTATGACATCGAATTAAGTGATAAATTTAAGTTTGATAACGATGGCTCTTTTATACGTCAGCTGACGGATGGCTCAGCTTATCATGTTGTTTATCAAAGCGACAAAAACACAACCATCATTTTAAGTTCTCCCGAAAAAACTATCTTTAATTACATCACTACTTTCTCCTACTTTTTTATTATCACCAGCTTGCTTGTTTTAATAATTGGAATGTTTTTTAAAATCTCGCCCTTTAATTGGCAATTAGCCTTAACCGATTTTAGTACAAAAATTCAATTATTTATTATTACTTCTATCTTCTTATCTTTTATTTTATTTTCATGGGGAACATCTTATTACATCAAAGAACAATACACCCAAAAAAATAAAACCCAATTAGCAGAAAAAGTACAATCAATCTTAATTGAATTGGAACATAAATTAGGTGATAAAAAAGTACTTACCAGTAATATGGCTGATGAAATGACTTATTACTTGGTTAAATTCTCCAATGTGTTTTTTACTGATATCAATTTATACGATAAAAAAGGGGTGTTACTAGCTACTTCAAGACCAGAAATTTATGAACGAGGTTTAATAAGTACACAAATGAATCCAGAAGCCTATCAAGAGATTCATCTTCAAAAAAAATCAAACTTTACCCATAACGAAAATATTGGAGAGTTAGGTTACTTATCCACTTATGTTCCTTTTAGAAATGAGAAAAATGAAATATTAGCTTACTTCAACTTGCCCTATTTCGCTAAACAAAACGAATTAGAAAATGAGTTATCCTCCTTCTATACCTCATTAATAAATATTTATGGTTTACTATTTTTAATTTCAACCATCATTGCAGTATTTTTCGCCAATTACATTTCAGAACCCTTAAGAATGATAAAAAATAAAATAAGTGCTCTCCAACTAGGAAAATCATACGATTTATTAGAATGGCAGTCAAATGATGAAATAGGTGCTTTAGTTTATGAATACAACAAAAAAGTAATAGAATTAGAAAAAAGTGCTACCCTGTTAATTAAATCGGAACGAGAAAGTGCTTGGAGAGAAATGGCAAAACAAGTTGCTCACGAAATTAAAAATCCGCTAACTCCTATGAAATTAGGTATTCAGCAATTACAAAAATTAGCAAAAGATGATTCCATTGACATTAAAGAACGTATTAATAGAACTACCACGACATTAATTGAACAGATAGATACACTTACTAAAATTGCCAATGAATTTTCGAATTTTGCCATTATGCCAAAAACATTGGAAGAAAAATTAAATTTAATTCCAATTATTGAAACTACTTTAGACTTATATAAAGAAGAAAATGTTAGCCTGTCTTTTACCAATAACTGTAAGGAGGAAGCTGCTATTCTTGCTGATAAAGATCAAATTTCGAGAGTTTTTAACAACTTAATTAAAAATGCCATTCAATCGATTCCAGAAGATGTTTTTGGGAAAATTGATGTTTCCATTTCTGACGAAAATAATAACTTTATTATTGAAATAAAAGACAATGGAATTGGTATTTCTGAACATCAAAAAGACAAAATATTTGTCCCCAACTTTACCACCAAAAGTACTGGAATGGGACTTGGATTAGCAATCGTAAAAAATAGTATCGAAAATGCAAATGGTCGTATTTGGTTTGAATCCAAAGAAAATTTGAGCACCTCTTTTTTTATTTCTTTACCAAAAACATAGTATTTGCTTTATTTTGAATCATTCTTAATTACAATATTTTTGAGTAATTTTGATTTTTAAAATTGTAAAATGTACGGAATAAAAGATTACGTAAGTAGAGCTAAAAAATTTGCCAATAACAAATCGAACATTGGTCCACGAAAGCTGTCCACACTAATGATATATGCCACAGATCTTTGCGATTCACAATGCAAACATTGTAACATTTGGGCAAAACGACCTGTAAAATACCTTTCTTTTGAAAAGATTAAAGAAATTATGAGAAGTAAAGCCGTTTCAAAAGATACAGCGATTGGTTTAGAAGGTGGGGAGTTTATGTTACACCCTGAAGCAATGATAATAATGGAATGGTTTACTAAAAATCATCCGAATTTCGATTTACTTTCTAATTGTTTAAAACCTGAAAGTTTAATTGAAGCAGTTAAAAAATTTCCACCAAAGCGTTTGTATATTTCATTAGATGGCGATAAGGAAACTTATCAGCACATGAGAGGAAAAGATGGTTATGATAGAGTTATTCAAGTGATACAAGCATTAAAAGACATTGTTCCTATTTCTACGATGTTTACACTTTCTCCTTACAACAACTTTGATGATATGCGACACGTAGCCGAAGTTTGTAAAAAAGAAGGTGTTGACATGCGCGTTGGAGTTTATAACGATATGAGTTTTTTTGATACTGATGACAAAGCACATGAAACAGGAATAGCCACTAAAACAGCCGAAAAATTAATTCCAAACTATATTGATGGAGACAAAGATTTAGACGTGAAAGAAGGAATTAACAAACCCATTTTTACGGACTTAACCGATAGTAATTTTAAAGAAAAAATCCCTGCAATTGTTAAAGAGTTTAAAGAAAACTACGATTTTTTAGTGTTGTATGATGAATGGAGAAAAGGTGATTTAAAAATGTCGTGCAATAGTATTATTGATTCCTTGTGCATATTGCCTAATGGAGATGTTCCTTTATGTCAAAATTTGGATGTTAAAATCGGCAATGTGTTTAAACGTTCTCTCGATGAAATTATAAATGACAAAGAAACTAAAAAAACTCAAAAGCATTATCAGCACAATTGTAATGGATGTTGGGTAAATTTTCATCGAAAGTATGATGTGGTGTTACACCGTATGTTCGAAAAATATTTTGGAAAAGGAATGACTGAAAAAATGTTTGGCAAGTACCAATGGGAAGCTGATCATAAAAAAACTTATTCAAAATACATGAAAGAAACCGAAGCAGAATTTGCTTAATGATTAACTATTGTTTCTAGCATTTCTTAACTGCTCAATGGCTTCATAAGTAGCAACTAATGAACTAAGTGGAGAACTATTAGTTGCATTTCCATTTTCACACAATTGTAAAAAAGCTGCTAACTCATTGTAATAACCAGCAGAATAGATTTGATTATGCACTTTTACAGGTAAAAAACTATTTTGTTGGTACAAAGTTGAAGTTTGAGGAATAAATGTTTTCACTTTTTCTAATGGAATATTCAAGATAACCTTGGGTTTACTTTGAAAGGTTAATTTTGAAGTATTTTCGGTGATATACTCACCTTTAGCAGTATTAATTGTTAAAACATCCTGAGCTTCCATCCAAGAAAAGGCTGTAGAAAACTCAATACTACCAACTACTCCATTTTCGTGCTGAATTTGTGCCAAATAAATGATAGTTCCTTTTTCCTTAATTACTTTAATGTGTTCAACTTTTCCTGTGCCAAACAAGAAAAAAAGTGCATCTAACGGGTGTATAAATAAATCTAACAATTCATCACCTTCTGGATAACTTCCTGTTTTATATTTTAAGGTGTAATAACTAGCTTGTTTAACTTTATTCGATAAGATATTATAAACTGGAGAATATCTTCTTTGCAATCCGGTTAAAACTTGTGCTGAGCTTTGTCCTTCTGCAACGATCAATTCTTTTAATTCGGCTAAAGATGAGCAAGGTGGTTTTTCGATAAATACATTTTTATTACTTCCTAAAATTTGTTTGGCTAAACCAAAATGTGAGGCAGGATTAGCCGATACAAAAACTCCTTTTATTTCACTATCTTCCAATACATCTGATAGTTGAGTGGTAGCAGTTGTGTTTGGGTAATTATTTTGAATTAAATCAACTGTATCTTGACTTTGAGCAACAATGTATTTTAAATCAACATTTAAATAATTAAGAACTGGGTATAGGTTATGAATAGAATGATTACCTATTCCGACAAAAGCATACTTTCCTTTGTACTTTTTTTGAAGTAATCCTTTTTTTCTAATTTTTTTATATCGTTCTATAATTTTGTTCAAAGTTTCTAGTTTCGGGTTTCAAGTTTAGAGTTTAACAATTCTTAATTTCAGGTTTCAAATTTCAGCAATTTATTCTTACTTCTAGGTACTGTTACATTTCCACATTTTTACATTAAATCTTTAGTATTCCATCTTCTGACTTCGGTCTTCCGACTTCCTGCTTCTATACAAACCTTACATAAATATCTCCCCAAGAAGTATCTAAAAATTCTTTTGTCTGAATATAGCTGAGCATTTCTTTACCAGAAATCCAAGTGGATAAAGATAAATTCATTTTTTCAGCATAAGAATAGTTGCACTCAATACTTCCAAGATTGTTGAGATGGTTGATACAATTCGTTAAAACTTGAAGATTTTCAGGAACAATGTACTCTAACGAGAGTGTTTTTAATGGTTTTGATAAGCCCTTTAAAACATCATATTCATAACCTTCTACATCTATTTTACAAAATACTGGCGTTCCATATTTATCGAGTAAAGCATCCAAAGTAGTCATCTCAATATCAACTGAACTGTTCCAATTGGTGCCTTTAAATCGGTCTTCTTTCATCACTTCAATATGCTCTTTAGAAAAGGAGGAAATTGCCGACAATTCAGACACATATAATTTTTCTATACTTTCCTTTTCACCCAAACCCTTCGTAACTAATTCTATTTTATTGCCAAACCTTTTTATTAACTTTTCATAACATTTTTTTTGAGGTTCAATGGCAATAACTTTCGCTCCTAATTCTAAAAAAATAACTGTTCTGTTTCCGATATTAGCTCCAACATCAAAGCACAAATCTCCTGAATGAATAAATTGCCGATAAAATTCTCTACGTTCCGATTTGCTAAACAAAGTAATTATTTTGTTCTCCATGTTTATAGCAAAACCATACAGTCCAAAAAATCTAAAAACACTTATGATTATTTTTTTCATTACCCTACCTTAATTTGCCGATGGATTCATTAGTAAATTATTAAGCGTAATAAATCTATCTTTCATTCCTTTTTCCATTCCAGCCTCTTTGTATCTTTGGTTAGTCATAATAATAATTTGTTCGAGAATGTATTTCGCTCTTTCCGAATCTTGTTTTACTTTTTCTTTATCTTTTCCTTTTAAAGAGTTGTAATACATTAAATCATTTTCATATAAATCAATCAAACTACCAATGATTTTATTTCCTTTTTCAAATTTTCCAATCTTGTAGTAATTTTCTGCAACTGAGAGCATAAAATAAGAATAAGGAACATTTTTTTCGGGCATTACTTCAACACATCTATCCAAAACTTTTTCAGCTTTTTCATTTTGCCCTAGTCTAATAAATTCGCCAGAAAGACGTGAGAAATTATTTCTAAAATTCATACACATTCTTCTGTTATTTTCATTCATATAAATTTCTCCACCTTCCATTCCTCCCCATTTAAATTTATTCATTAAATTCTCGTTCATAATTTCTACAGCCACTTCTCCAGTTTGTCCATCAAAACTTTGTGATTTAAAAGGCACTAATCGATAAGCTAATCCTTCTAATTGAAAAAAATCAGTTAATCCTAAATAGCTTTCCGCACCAGTGGTAATGGCAAAATAAATTGGTCTTTCCCAATCGTTAGCAGCCAAAATATCCAAAATAATCAAATCATTTTTCATGATATAATTTTTCCCGATTTTCCACTCTATATTATCAAGTATTCGGGCTGAATCTTTTATAGCAACTGTACCATTTGCCAAAACTTTTGCTTTATCTACAGTTAGTTTAAAGTTTTTAGTTGGAATGTAATCCACTTGTTTTTGTGCTTGTCCAACTCCAACTTTTGATTTTGGAGTGTCATCAGCAACAAATGCCATAATTTCATCTACATCTCTAAAACCTGTTATTTCTTGCCTTTCGTAAATTGGCACATAATCATTGGTTCCTTGTCTTAATTTTGCTTCAGGTAAATATTGAGGAATTCCATCTGCATCCCAAGCTTTTCTTCTCATTTGATTAATATACCAATCGGTATTTAACAAACTTAAATTTACCACCCTCACGTCTGTTCGGTAATGAAGTACCTCCTGAACATACCAAAGTGGAAAAGTGTCATTATCTCCATTGGTAAATAATATTGCATTAGGAGCACAAGAGTTTAAATAATTTTTTGCAAAATCGCTAGCGGTATAAACCCCATTACGGTTATGGTCTTCCCAATTTTGATTAGCCATTAATGTTGGTACAGCAATAAGACACGCTAAAGAAACCAAAAGAGCACTCATCAAATTAGGCACTCTTTTGCTCAACATATCATAGAGGGCATATACTCCTACTGCAATCCAAATTGCAAACACATAAAAAGAACCAACATAAGCATAATCTCTTTCTCTTGGTTGAGGAGAAGGCGGATTGGTGTAAAAATTAATCATCATTCCTGTAAAAAAGAATAATAATCCAAGCACCAACCAATCTTTAGGGTCTTTATAAAATTGATATATTAAACCAATTAACCCTAAAAGAAATGGCAAGAAATAATATTTATTATGACCCGGGTTGGTTGTGGTGCTTTTAGGTAGTTTATCCTGATTACCTAACCTAAGTTCATCTAAAAACTTAATTCCACTCATCCAGTTTCCATTAACGATATCACTAGGACCAGTATTTTGAACATCACTTTGTCTTCCTACAAAATTCCACATAAAGTATCTCCAATAAATATTTCCCCATTGATAATTAAAGAGAAAAGCCATGTTCTCTCCAAAAGTTGGAATTTTTATTGTTTCGCCATTTGATGCTCTTTTATTTTTTCCTTTAAAGTTAGTCCAAGCTTTATAATCTGCTATATGATGAGATTGAGGACTCCACATACGAGGTAAAAAACCGGATGTGTTTTTATCATAATTCGGTTCATTCTTATCACCTTCATTGATGGCTTCATATTTCCCTTCTTTTGTATCCTGAAAATAAGTTGTAGTGCCTTCCACATAAGGTTCTTGAGCATCTAATGGCGTATTAAAATATTGCCCTGTTAAAAATGGTGCTGAACCGTATTGCTCACGGTTTAAATAGGATAATAAACTAAATGCGTTTTCTGGATTGTTCTCATCCATTGGTGGATTGGCTGCTGACCTAACCATAATAACAGCATAAGTAGAATATCCAATCAAAATTACTGCAACGCATAAAATTGCTGTGTTCCACAACACTTTTCCTTTTTTTTGTGTGTAATAAATACCAAAAGAGACTAAACCAACTAACAGAAAAATGTAAAACAATAGACCTGAGTGAAAAGGCAGACCAATTTTGTTAACAAAAAACAATTCAAACATTGCTCCTAGTTTTACTGTTCCTGGAATTATTGCAAACTGTACAATACCTAAAACTAATACTGAGAACCCAGTAGCTTTTATAAAGTTTTTAAAATTTAAAGCTCTAGTTTTAAAATAATACAAAAATACCATTGCTGGTATTGCTAGTAAATTTAATAAGTGAACACCTATTGATAATCCCATTAAATAAGCGATAAATACAATCCATCGTACGCTGTGTTTTTCTGTTGCAACAGCATCCCACTTTAAAATACCCCAAAATACTAACGCAGTAAATAAAGATGACATGGCATAAACCTCTCCCTCTACAGCCGAAAACCAAAATGAATCTGAAAAAGTATAAGCTAACGAACCAACTGCAGCAGCACCAAAAATAGCTATTGATTTAGCTGTTGTAATTTCTCCGCTTTTAAGAGCCAATTTGTTGACAATTCGAGTAATTGACCAAAATAAAAACAAAATAGTGAAGGAACTACTTAAAGCAGAAAGCACATTAATTGCATAACCTGCATATTCAGCAGCAGAAAACATGGTAAACAATCTACCTATTAACATAAAAAGTGGTGCTCCTGGTGGGTGTCCAACTTCTAAATTATAAGCTGTTGCAATAAATTCACCACAATCCCAAAAACTAGCTGTAGATTCAATGGTAGAAACATACACATAGGTAGCTATTACCCAAATTACCCATCCAATTATGTTATTTAGTTTTTTGTAATCCATCACTATAAAATTTATAATTTACGAAAATATGAAATTATAAAGTAATTCTAGTTAAAGGATGTTAATTGATGTTAAAAAAAGTCAGAAGTCGGAATCCGTCAACTGATGGAGGAAGATGGAAGTCAAGAGTCTTCCGACTTAATAAATTACAAAATTGTTGTTCAGGAAAAATATTTTATTACTTTTGCCGTCCTTATTGTCCGATGGTGTAACTGGCAACACGTCTGGTTTTGGTCCAGAAGAGTCCAGGTTCGAGCCCTGGTCGGACAACAAATCCTC
Organism: uncultured Vicingus sp.; assembly: GCA_964360245.1. Taxonomy (GTDB): domain Bacteria; phylum Bacteroidota; class Bacteroidia; order Flavobacteriales_E; family Vicingaceae. Next base: position 14,149 of record CAYHWX010000002.1, on the reverse strand, counting down.
AACGCAAGTTGGGGATTTTTGTTTTTTAGGCATTGGCGAGAATTTTAAAAACGCTTAGGAGAAACAAAAATTAAAGTTCATCAAAACTATTGCAAAGGTTTTATTCAATTAATTTTCCGCTTGAAAAAATGCTCTTGATTTTATTTCTTGTTCAGATTTTGATATTCCATATTTTGATGCAACTTTTTTCCATGCCTTAACAGCAGATTTAATTTCATTAATAATTGTTTTTGCTTTTTCTTTTTCTAACCTAAAATAGTTACAAACTTGTAGGGCTAATTCCACTTCTAAAGAATTATCATTTTCAGAAATATTTAGTTTTAACCCAGCTCCTGTTTCAATAGGATTTATATCAAAAGCAGGAGAGAGTATCCAGCCAGTGGTTGTTAAAATAAATCCATGATTTCTCAAATGATCATCGGTATTTGATACACAAATACTAAAAACAATTCTTCTCCAAAGTTGTTCCAAATCTTCATTTACATTTGCTCCTTTTGTGGAAATAAAATCTACCAACTCTAAATAACTGACACCTTCGGTATAATCGGAGCCATCAACATAACCTAATAATGTCATGGCAGAGGCAAAGTGAATCCTTTCGCCTAAATTAGTTCTATCAAATCGTTTTGTTAAAAATGTGTGATGATTACTAGTGAATTTTTTAGCAGTTGCTTCGGCCATATTTATGCCAGATGAAACAGCTAATTCATGTGTTACCATTTCCCAAGCACCTATATTGGTATCGTCATTTTTACTAGGAAATTTTGCTATCCAAAGGTTTTTATTTTGATCTAATACGCTTGCTTTAGGTCTTGCTCCACCTAAAGACGAACCGGGAGCAATTAACATGTTCAACCATTTTAAATAGTCAGCATCATTAATAAAGTCGTCGCTTTCTAGTTTTAAACTAATCTGTTCTAATTCTCGAATAGATGTCCAAGTTGGACTTGCAAAATCTTTGTTATCATTTAAAAAAGCTCCCTCTTTTTCTAGTTTAAAACGTAAAGCTCCCATTCTGTGTTCATCATAAACGCCTAATAAAAAGTCTGTTTCATATAAAGTTTGTTCCTGACGTTTTTCACTTCTTGCATAAGCTGCCTCACGTCTTTTCATTAACAAGCGACCCCACCTATCTGGTGATGAATCTAAAAATAATCCAAAATTTGATTTATTAGTATCATTCAAGTAATGTAATCCAGCGTATAATTGTAAGTCTGGGTCTAATTGTTGAGCATACTCAGATTGAAGCCAGTCATTATCATAGTTAAAAGAAAATATCTCTTTACCTCTTAATAATTCAACATGCAATTTCCCCATAAGTAAAGGACTACATAATCCCTTCCAATCCGCATAAACATATATTACTTTTTTAGTGTCTGTTTTAGTCATAACCCAGTCTTTTTAGGTGCCCTTTCTTTTACTACTAGGTTGGCATCTTGTAATTTCCTTCCTAATTCATCATCCTTACCTACAAGTAATAAACTTTTTTCTAACCCTAATACATTCAAAACTGTTACGTACGACCCAATACTTACCTTTTCAGAACCTTTTTCAATAGCAAGTAAAGTAGGCCTACTAATGTTTGCTCGTTCAGCAACTTGTTGAGTTGTTATTTTTCTTCTCAATCTTGCTAACCGAATGTTTTCACCAAGTTCAACTAGAATTTGTTTTATTTTAGGCAATAATATCATTTTTGTTATTATTATAATGTAAATTATTTTTTACAAAAATAGTTAAAATGTAAATAATAATTTACATTATATAAATTTAATTTTATGATTGGTGTTAGCGGCTTAAGTAAGTAACTCCTCTGGTCGGACAACGAGAAAGAAAGCCCTTTGCAAGTAAACTTACAAAGGGCTTATTTATTTTTGATTATTTCTTTCTTAAATTTGATTTGTTCCCAGCAATTATTTACCTCACTAATTTTTCTCGGAAGACTTGTCCATCTTCACTGGTTACATTTAAGATATAAATTCCTGAAGAATTAGTTGTTAATGATAAGTGGTATTCATTTTCAGAAAAATCACTTTCTTGAATTAAACTTCCTTTTACATCATAAACACTCAGTTTTTTAGTATTAAAATTAGCGGTAGTTAATTGATAATTTCCATTTCCATAGCTAGCTAGCTTCACTTCCATTTTATTGTTGTTGTTAACCGATGTAATTACTGAAGGAGTTAATAAAACAGTTATCGGTTTTGATTTTTGAGTAGTACAATTGGCATTTGCCGAAGTAAGTGATATTTGATAATCACCAACCGTAGTATAAGCATAGCTTGGATTTTCAATATTAGATACTCCTCCATCGCCCATATCCCAATTATAGGTTAGTGCATTTTGAGATACATTGGTAATATTTACTACTCCTCCATCGGTTAAATAGACAGTATCTTTATCTAAATTGAAATCTGCCGTTAAAATAATTGCGGGATTAATGGTAAAATTAACATCCTCAACAATTCCTAAACTACTTACGGTAGCTTTATAATTGCCAGGAGATAAGGAATTAATAGTGCTAATACTTGAACTAGCTGTGCTATTAGCAACAACACTATCGTTATCATCTGTAATTTCATATTCCCAATCACTATTTCCTGCATTTGTTATTTCTAAAGAACCATCATTCATAGCGGTGCAAGTTTCGTTGGTTACAGTTGTTACCAATGGCGAGGAAATATTAAAATTAAATGTTGCTGTATATTGTTGTGCAGTTAAATTAAATGTCAGTGAAGTATCACCCATTATCCTAGTATGCGAATTGGTTGACATATCGGTAAAACTTACTTTATAATTAGCACTTAGTGCATAAACCTCATCAATTTCAACGGTATAAGAACCACTCACCGGAATATTGGTGTACAGAGTGACTGATTTATCTTCTGTAAACTCAGGCAATGCGTTGATTGATAAAATTTGACCTGGTATTATTTGTGTAAAAATGGAAGGAACATTTGGGTTTGGACTAATTAGTTTCCAAGCATCATACATTCCATCAAAACCTTGAGTTGCTCCATTCACCATTCTTATAACTGTCTCATCACTATAATTATTTCCAATTATTTTAATTCTAAATGCATTATTGTATTGAGAATAACTACTAACGGCAATTAGGTTTACTAAAATTAAAACCGTTAACTGTTTGTATATTTTTTTCATGGCGAGTTGTTTAATAAAGTTATGTAGTAAAAATAGAACCACAAACCACCCAAAACAACAGTCAAATTCCCTAAATTTAGACTATGTATTTTTAATGATTATTTTGAAAAATATTGCCTAATTGATGAAAAACTCTACTTAGTTGGTGCCTAGTGTTTTTTAGTAGAAATACTTAGTTTGGTAATATTAATGACCTCAATAAATTGATGAAAACTAAGTATAACTACTTAGTAAGTTAAAATAAATTTCAGTATAACAAGGTATTTTTTAATACATAGGTTGTAATAAATTTACCAGTAATATAATTGGTATGGATAAAAATTTTCTAAATATAATAATGCCCAACACTAACCATACGGCTACGACTCCCGAATTGAATGATAAGCTAATGCTATTCTTTAAAGATTATATCAATAATTTTCCAAATTTTCAGAATGTATTTTTTTGGAACACTTATGATAAAAATGATAAAAAATTAAATTGTGTAATTTCTCCATCTATAAAAAAAGTGTTAGGCTATAGTGTTAATGAATATAAAAAGTTAACGACTGAAAAACGATACGTGAAGTTACATGATAGAGAAACTTTTTTAAAAAAAATTAAAGCTGAAAAAATCGTTCAAAACTTTCCCCTAACTTTTAAAAAAAAAGATGGAGGTTTTGCATACATTGAAATGGACTGTGAATTAATTGCTATCGACTCGGGGCAAGATGGAAGTTACGGATTAAGAGGAGTTTTTAAAGATTTAACCAAAAAAGTTGAGGAGCAATTACGAAAAGAAATTGCGTTTAAAATTGCTGAAAAATCTCAACGAAGATTAATTAATCTAAATCTATTAGGCAAATATATTTATGAAACATTAAAAGATGTCATTCACCTCTCCAACTTATACATCGCTATGCTGGATAAAGAAAAAATAAATGTTATTTTTCCTTATTTTAAGGATAAATATACTAGAAAAGATTCATTTAAAGCACCTTATCATAAAAATGGATTTACAGAACACATTATCAACACGGGTAAAACTGTCTTCTTAAACAGCAAAAAAGAGAACGAAGATTTTCATAAAAAACATTCAATTATAGTTAGAGGTAAAGTTGCTAAAAACATTTTGGGTATTCCACTAAAAAGTGATGGTTTAACGATTGGAGTTTTGGTAGTTCAAAATTATTCTAAAAATATTATTACTAAAGAAGATATTGAACTCTTAAAATTTGTGGCAGCTCAAATTGCAACTACCATTGATCGAAAACTTTGGCAAGATAAATTAATTGTTAATGAAGAATATTTTAGGTCGTTAAACGAAAACTCTTCCGAAATAATTGGAATTATTAATGAAGATGGGATAATTGAATACATTAGTGAAGCAACTTATAAAATATTAAAATTTCAACCTTATGAGTTAATCGGAAAAAGCATTTCAAATTATTTTAAAAAAGACAACATCTTAAAAATAATTAAAGAAAAAAGTAATCAACCAAGTTTAAATGAACTAAAAATTTTAAAAATAAAAGATAAAAAAAATGTTGCTAAATACTTAGAGGTTTCTATCTCAAAAAACAGTATTAATAACATCAATAAAGGTATCATCTTTAATGCAAAAGACATAACTGGCAGGGTTATTTCAGAGAAAAAGGAAAAAATTGTACAACAACGATTAGCTACTTTGCATACTATCGAAAAAACATTAATTGCTAATCAATCGTTAGAGAAAATATTAACTAACACTATACAAGTTTTATCAAAAAATGCTTTTGATGTTGATCGGTTAGATATTTGTTTAATCAATCATCCCGCCAAAAATTTGAAAATTATTGCACATCATACCAAGTATAAAGGAAAAGAAAAAATTGATATATCGAAAGTTATTTCCTTTGATGAAGTACATTTTATAGACACTATTTTAGAAAAAAAAGTTTTTAATATTTCCGATTTAAAACAATATCCATTATTAAAACGTAACGATAAAAAAATAATAAAAGAAGGTATCCAATCTGCATATATTGCCCCCATCATTATTAAAAATAAAGTGATTGGAACATTAAATTTGGCTGCTAAAACAAAAAATTATTTTAAAATTATTGATACGAAATTGGTGAAAGAAATAACTGTTTTATTAGCTGTTGTTATTAATGATTTTTTGTTAAAAAATGAAATCGAAGAACGCAAAAACGATTTAACCAATATATTTAATAATGCCAACGAAGGTATTGCACGTATTGATGCCAATGGAAAATTTTTAGATGTAAATCAAAAAATGTTAACATTATTAGGTTATTCTCATAAAGAGTTTCTAAGCCTATGCGTTTCTAATATTACTCATCCTAATGATATTAAAAAAAGTAAGAAAGTAATGTCGGATTTAAAAACTAAGAAGAGTACTGAGATTACTTTTGAGAAAAGATATCTTCATCAATCGGGGAGAATAATAACTTGTAAAGTTACTTCAAAAGGAATTTATACAGCAACTAAAGAATTTGATTACTTTTTAGCTTTTGTTACCGACATCACTGCATTAAAAAAAGCAACACAGCAAGTTGATGAATTAACAAAAGCACTCAATAATTCCGCAAGTATTGTATTTACAAATTGTAATGGAGAAATTACGAATGTTAATGATTCTATTTTTGAAATGACTGGTTATACCAAAAAAGAGTTAATTGGACAAACACCTCGAATTTTTAGATCGGGGAGTCATAGTGCAAGTTTTTATAAAATGCTTTGGGCTACCATTTTATCTGGACACACTTGGAAAGGTGAAATAAGAAACAAAAAGAAAGATGGCACAGACTATTGGTTATTTACTACCATCACCCCCATCTTTAACGAAGATGGAAAAATAGAACAATTTTTAGCCATTCGGTTTGATATTACTGAAGAGAAAAAAGCCAAATTAAACATCATTAGAGAAGTAATTGAGGCACAAGAAAAAGAGCGAGAACGATTTGCAATGGAAATTCATGATGGTTTAGGACAAACTTTATTAGCTGCAAAAATGAATTTCAATACCATTGGCGAACATTTAGAAAATTGCGATACCGAGGTAAAAAAAATATATACCAACGCCATCCAACTTTTAACAGAAGCTGTGCAAGAAGCTCGCAATATTTCGCATGGATTAATGTCTAGAGTGTTAAACAATTTTGGACTAGCTTATGCCATTAACGAAATTATAACTAACATCAACACTTCTTCCAAATTAAAATTTATTTACCAACATAATATTGAAAATCAACGATTTTATGAAGAAATAGAAATGGGTGTTTATCGTACGCTGCAAGAATTAATAAAAAACATTATTAAACATTCCAAAGCAACCACCGCTTACTTAGAAATTACAAAAAAAGATGACACCATGCTTATTTTAATTGAAGATAATGGAATCGGCATCGACAAGCAATCCATTGTTAGCCCGAAAAGTGGTGGAATAGGTTTAAAAAATATGAGGTCGAGAATAGAATATTTGGGAGGACAATTTATTATCGATGATAAACTAGAAAAAGGAACAAGAATAAATATTAATATTTCATTAAACTAAAAAAAAATGCTATGGAAACAATAAAAATATTACTCGCAGATGATCATCTTATGATAAGAGATGGCATTAAGTTAATGTTAAAGAAGAGTTTAGGAATGGAAATAGTTGCCGAAGCAAGTAATGGTGCTGAAGTAATTAGCTATTTAGAAAAATATGCCAGCAAAATTGATATCGTGTTAATGGATATTAATATGCCCGAAATGAATGGCATAGAGGCAACTCAGATAATTACAGATAAATTTAAACCCGTTAAAGTTTTGGTGCTTACCATGCATGCCGAGGGAACTTACATTACCAACATGTTGAAAGCAGGTGCGTTAGGTTATGTTTTAAAAGAATCTGGTACAGACGAATTGATTACGGCAATTAAAACTGTTGCAAACGGACAAAAATATTATACCAACGAAGTGTCTGTTACCTTAATTAATTCTTTAATGAGTGATGATAAACCTAAAGATTCACAATTATCAGAAAGAGAGTTAGAAGTTTTGGCACACATTGCGACGGGAGAAACCAATAAAAAAATTGGAGATAAATTATGTATCAGTGGCAGAACAGTAGAAACACATCGAAGAAATATTTTGGAGAAATTAGCTGTTAAAAACACTGCAGAAATGATACGTTATGCTATTGAAAACAGGATAGTTGTTTAATTAGAGTCTGTCTTTAAAGTCGGCAGTTCTCAATCTTCAGTTGGCAAAGGTTTCTGTAAGGTGTTATGTTTTGCCAACTGTTGACTGAAGATTGTTGACTTGATTGCAAAAAGCTATACATTACAGACAGACACCTAATTAGGTCTCTCTATGTCCGATGCACAACGAGTTAATTATCTATTTTCTCGTACAACGCATCGCCTGTTTTTAAATCGTTACCAAAAACTTCCACATAAAATACTTTAGGTAATAATTTAGTATGTTCGGCAGTAACAAAAACTCTTTTAAGAGACGCAGGTTTTTTTGCAATGATGGTAGCTATTTTTGGTACTCCATGCTTATCAAGTGTAAGATATAAATTCATTCCTTTTAATGAAACTAACGTAAAAACATAGGTATTTTCTTTGCCTTTTACAGGTTTAAAACTTACCCCAAAAGCAAATTGTTTTTCTATATATTTTAGCTCCCTGATTCTTCCATCTTCTTGGTACCTTCTCCAAAATACTTTTACTGGTTCATCTGGATTTAATTTTCCATCTTTACCAATATTAGCAGTATAAACAACAGCATTGGTATTAAAGCTTTTTTGAATATAAAACAACATATTTTTATCGGCAGGCACTGGATATCCATCAAAAACAGCTTCTTTGTCTTGATTAGCTTGGTCGATTTGAAAACCAAAAAATAGAATACCAACAATCAATAAAATGATACCACTTTTAAACTCAACTTTTTTTGTCATTTAACTTTATAAAGGTGAAATCGGCTGTTGCTTAACTTTAAATAAGGACAAATTTAAGTTAATTCTTCATTGTAGCATTATCACTTTCAAGCATTATCATTTACCGATTGACCATTTTAGAAAATTGATGTTTTACCATGCCAGCAGGACTTTTCATTCTTTTGTGCATATCTAAAATAAAATTAGCACCCGTTCCAGTTTGTTTTCCTTTAATAATAAAATCACCAGTGCTGTATCTTTTATGTTTGGCGACAAATGTTTTTACTTTTTCTAAATCAATTTTGTATTTATTAATCACTTCATCTGCCTCTTTTTTAGCTTTTTGTTTGGCTTCAAAAAGTTTCATTTGAGCACGCGATTTAAAATTTACTTCACTGTCGCCCGATGTTTCTAATGATAAAAATATAATGTTGGGGTAATCACTCGAAACTTTAGATTGAACTCCATCACTTGAAGTTGAAGGCAAACATCCAAAAGGTTTTACGGAAATTAGCATGTGTGCCACTTTCTTTTTATTCAAATAAATTAAACTTCCTACTTCCATGTAAGCTTCACCTCCACCTTGACGCTTATCATAATAATCGTGAGCTAAATTGGCTAATACCCGATTGTTAGTAGTATTGTTAGGCTTAAAACCTAATGCCGCCCGATAAACATTGAAATAAGCATTTAACAGTTTGCGGAAGCCATATAATTTTAGTTCTTTTTTGTAAGGGTTTGCTCCCTCGCCAAGCCCATGTTTCTCTTGCACAATTCCTCTTCTATCTCTTGCTTTAATTTCTCTGGAAAACAATAAATGCTCCAACCAGCCCACCAAAGGTTCCATTTTAATCTCTGCACCTTCGGCAACTAGCCAATTTTTTACATGATAATTACCCTGCGATTCGGTAATACTTGCCCAAAATTCACCTGTAATTTTAACGATAGGTTTTACTTGTGTATAATCACATTTCACTTTGGCAAACACCTTTTTAACTTCTTGTAAACCTTTGTATATTTTTTTGGTGTCTTTTAGGCTTTTCTGCATAATAATTAATGCATCTTCTTTGGCTTTTCTAGTTGCTCCTTTTATGATTTCATAAGGTTCAATTTTATTAACAAAACCATTAATTAAATCGCCAATAATAATTGCTTTTATTACCCCTACAAAAAAATCTTTATTGCAGTTCAATCCTGGTTCTTTGGCATTTGGATCATCTGCATTGATACCACCAGCTTGTTGTACAACTACAATTCTAAACTTTTCAAAACCCGCATCTACTAATGCTTTTCGATATTCATTTTCATACATTCCAAATCGACATGGACCACACGATCCAGCAGTAAAAAAAACATACTGTTTTTCTATTTCTTCAATCGATAATTCGTTGGTTTTGTTTTGTAAATACTTAATTAAATTACCTATCGTATAATAAGTAGGATTGCATTGCCCTTTGTTGCAAAACTCTTTTCCAATCGTTAAACTTCCAAAATCAGCTTCAGGAAGTCGCTCCACTTTATACCCTAAAGATTGCATGTGGCTTAACATCAATTCTTCGTGAGCTTCGGTTAACCCACCAAATAAAATGGTAGTCGATGCTCTTTCGTCTGCATAAAATGGATATTGTTTGGGTTTGTCAAAATGATTGCTTTCGGTTTGTATTCGAGCAATATTTTCTGCTAATAATGTTTCCATTTCTACCACTTCGGCATCAAAATTATTTTCTGTTTTAATTGGTTCTAACGGGGTCATAAAATGATATTAAAAAATTAATTTACGAAGTATTCTTTTGCTGCTGTTTCTGGAGCGGTTTCCCTTGTCACTTGTCCCTTATCCTTTTCCCTTGATTTAGCAATTAACTCTCTTTCATATTTTCTGAGTGCATAAGCAATGGTTTCTACTCTAATGTTTATGGAACCTGAGGGTTTGTTTTCATCAATATCATGAAAAGTGAAAAATGGCGTTTTGGTAGCTTCCAAAATCCCTTCAACAACATTGTAAATAGGTGCATCCATTCCGCATTTAAAATTACTTAAATCAATTACCGCCAAATTTGGGTGTCGAGCTGCATATTTTGCTGCCCACATTTTAAGGTTGGTATTAGAACTGTAAGCATTAGCATATACATCGGAAATATCTTTTGGGTGTGAAATTCTACCCGACTTTATATCTTCTCCAAAAAGCATTTCCAGTTCCCTTTCATTATCTGGTAAAGATTCCATACTTAAAATTGGATACCCTTGTTGTTGGATTAAATCTAAAATACCATGATTTAGACCAGGGTCGTTATGGTATGGTCGTCCCAACATCAACAAACCAACTTTGTTATTTTTAACTAACGAATGGAGAATTTTTCGGGAGTTCATTTTTAATTCATCAAAATAACTTTCCATTGCAGCAAATGCAGCTTTAACAGCTAACGCATTTTCTTCTTTTCCTAATGAAAAATGTGGAGAGAATGTGTTGTACAATTGTTTAACTACCAGATTAGGCTCTAAAAAGTTAATGGCATTATCTACATATTTGATGTCTTTTTTGGCAAATTCATTGGTTTCTTTGGTAAATGCTGCTTTACACACATTACTGGCAGATTGTACGGTTGGGCAAACACATGAGCCTGCAGTATTTACAAAATTTTCCATCAAATTAATTAATGTCGGATAATACAAAATGTCAATCTTTTTATTCGAAAAAATTAAATCGTGAATGTGAGAAACTGCCACTTTTGAAGGAAAGCAAGGGTCGATAGAACCTCTTTTACTTCCTGTTTTATACATTTCTCCATCGGTAAAATGCGACCAAACTATTTTGTTAAATCCTAAAGCCTCAAAATAAGTTCTAAAAAATGGAGCATACGTAAACATGTTCAGTGCTCGTGGCATTCCGATGACAATATTTTTTCGTTTTTCTAAAATTTTAGCTAATTTTTTCTTTCCAAAAAAAGCAGTATCTACTTTAGCAATTATTTCTGGTTTAAAAGTTTTAAAAACTCTTTTGGATGAAAAACTAACGATGTTCGGATTATTTTTAGCTTTTTGTTTTTGTTTGGCAACAATCTCTTTCATCTCCGCTTTATCGGTTACCGTACCTTTTTCGCAAGTAGCAACAATAAAACGAGCTTCTTTTCCTGAGGTAGTTTGCGAATCAATAAATGTTCGAATGCAATTGTTGCTGCAAAAATCGCATCGAGTAGATTCGTCTCTTATTGTTTTATAAGTTAACTGCTTGGATTGCTCCAATCCAATAAATGAAGTGGATTTATTTTTAGTAACGGTTAATGCTTCAAAAGCTGCTCCAATAGCTCCAGAAACCCCACAATATTGATGAACAGTAATTTTCGCTTCTTTCACTCTTTCTTTGATATAATCTACTTGTGATTTAACTGCAGCCAAGTTTTTTTGAGTTCCTCCCTGCAATACAAAATTCCGACCATACTTACTCAGGTTAGGTTCTTGAACCACATACAACCAAATATTTTTTGGCAACACTTTAGCCAATCCAGCCATTATTTCTTTTGCCTGCCAGCCCAAACGCTGAAAATTTACGATGTCCGATTCCATAAAAACTGCACAGCCATAACTAAAAATAGGTGTTATCGTTGCTTTAAAAGCTTCATCCGCATAATTCTGAATTTGAAAACCAAATTTATCGGCAGTATTTTGCAAAAAATAACCATTACCAGCACTGCACTGAGTGTTTAATTTAAAATCACTCACCATGCCATTTTTTATAAAAATAACCTTGATGTCTTGCCCTCCAACATCTACTAAAACATCGGTATCTTTATAATAATGTAAAGCAGCTTCGGCATGTGCTACCGTTTCCACGAGAGCAACATCAGCACCAAAAGTTTCTTTGAGCATATCTTTTGCATAACCTGTAGTTCCTACACCTTGAATAGCTAACCTTGCCCCATCTTTTTCAATATTGTATTGAAGATTTTTAATCATTTCAATGGTATCGGGAATTGGATTTCCCTTGGAAAGGCCATAAGCCTCAGCAATTAAATTTTTATTTTCATCAATGAGCACCCCTTTGGTAGAAGTAGAACCGCCATCAATTCCCAGCCAAGCTTCTACTATTTCTCCTTTTTTAAATATTGGATATTGTGGTGTTTGTACCGAATAATTTTTGCTAAAATCATCCAACTCTATCACATCTTTTACCAATCCACCATCACAACTTCCATTGGAAAGATTTTCCAGTCTTCCTCCATTAATAAATTGAGTTAACTCTTCAAAACCTTTATAAATTCCAACAGTTGTTGGTTCTTCCAAACCGTATAAAACTGCACCAATAGCAGCATAATATTCTGCATTTTCGGGTACGTAAATTAATTCTTCTGGGTTTTTGCAATCTCCAAGGTCAGTTTCTCTTTCTTTCCATATTTTAGGAATATTTTCTACCCAAGCTTCTTTCATTCCTGGAATAAAAGTATTGGGTCCGCCTAATAATAAAACTTTTGGAAACAAGGTATTTCCTCGAGTTAAAACAGAAAGGTTTTGTTGCACAATGGCATCAAAAAGCGAAGCCATCAATTCCTGAGAGTTGACTCCTTGTTTTTGTAACCCATTAATATCGGTTTCTGCAAAAACGCCACATTTTCCAGCAACGGGATGCAATTTGGTGCCTTTGTATTTAACGTTAACTAAGTCTGCTGTTTTAATTTGAAGTTTTGTGCATATTTTGTCGATTACTGCTCCAGTACCTCCTGCACATTTATCATTCATGCTGGGCAACTTTCTTTTTTCTCCCGATTTTGAGTCCACTTGCCAAATGATAATTTTTGCATCCTGCCCTCCTAACTCAATTACCGAACCAGTGTCAGGATGAAATTTCTCTACCGAAAGACTTACTGCATTAACTTCTTGAACAAATTTTGCATTTAATAGCGGCGAAATATTTGCAGAACCCGAACCCGTCATAAAAATTTGAGTACGATTTTTAATGTCGGGAAATTTAGTTTCAATTAGCGTTAAAAAATCCAGCACTTTTTCGGGCTGCTTGGTTTCGTGTCGTTGATAATCTTTCCATAAAACCTCTTGGCTTATTTTGTCCATCACCACCGCTTTAACGGTAGTAGAACCAACATCTAATCCAATAATAAGGTTTTTATTATTACTATTCATGCACTTTTTTAATTGGTACACAAATTTATGATAATTTTTTAAGGTGTTAGTTTTTTATGATTTAAATCATACGATGTAGTCTTTATTTATAAAACACCGTAAAAAAGATACTTCTGCAAAAAATTAACTATAACTACCCGATTAACAATTTTTTCCTACATTTGTAATAGTTAATTAATTTTTATGCTTAAAAAAATTGCCTCCATAGTATTAGCAATCTTTTTCTTAATGAGTTCTTCTCACTTAAGTTTTGCTACACATTTTTGTGGAGGAAAAGTTTTTAAACATGCCTTATTATTTACTCCTTCTGCATTAGGTTGTGGCATGGAAAATGGGAAAGATGATTGTGATAAAACCACAAAAATTGAAACCGATTGTTGCAAGAACCAATCAATTTTAATTAGTATTAAAGATAATTTTCAACCTTCATTAGCTAAAATTAGCGTTGAACAGCATTTTATTTTTGTAAATGTAGCTGCTCTCCTATTTTCAGTTCCAACAACCATACAGAATAAAATCTCCTTCCAAGATTACAAACCACCCTTACCTGATAAGGATATTCCTATTCTTTTTCAGTCTTTCTTAATTTGATTTTTGTGACTTTATGATGCTTTGATATTTTTTAATATCAACTGCATTTTTTGTGCTATGTACACATTTTCAAATTTTCAAATTAACTAAGGTTATGTTAAACAAAATAATTCGTTACTTTTTAGAAAATCGGCTCGTTGCTTTTTTGCTCATTTTTGGTTTTATTGTTTGGGGAGTTTCCACCGCTCCATTTAATTGGAAACTGGATTGGTTTCCACGTAACCCTATTGCGGTAGATGCCATTCCTGATATTGGCGAAAATCAACAAATTATTGCCACTGAATGGATGGGACGAAATCCTGAAGACATCGAAAATCAAATTACCTATCCACTTTCTACCGCTTTACTCGGAATACC
>CAYHWX010000001.1:57781-71203 GCA_964360245.1 uncultured Vicingus sp. | reverse complement strand
GACTAACAGTCCGTCAGTTGACGGAACAAAGTGAATTATTTTAAATATCTTGTTAATGGTTCGGTATTAATTTGTACGTTGCTTAAATTTTTAAATTAACTCACCTAGAACTACATTAAAAAAAATTTCGAACCAATGCCAAACATCAAACTTGTCAGTACCTTTTTCAAAAACCAAGAAACAATCTTCCAGTTCGTCCTCATTATTTACTGGTATATCTCCAAGCTCCAACCAAAGAGTTTTAAAAATTTGCATTTTTTCATCTTCATTTACTTGCTTTAGTTTCAATTTAAGCAACTCAACAAACACCTGATTCCAGTACAGTACAATTTCTTTCTTTCCATCAGCGGAATAATTTCGGAAGGTATCAGCTTGTTTTAAACCTTCATCTAGGTTGGTTACTTGTAAACTTTTACCATTAAGGTATATTTTCATATTTAAAAGATTGAATTGTAATTTTTAGAATAAACTTAATTGTTGTTTTTGTTGAATAAGTTTTAGATACTTATAACCGTTTTGGTCGAAATGTGCCTGTGCTATATCTTTTGCTAGAATAGTAATATCTTCATATTTATCTCATGCTTTATCCGTGGTGTTCATAAAATGACTTCTATAACCAGTTGCGGAAATACAACCATAAAAATCAAAATGTACAACCAAACCGTTGTAAGGTTTAAATTCTACTTTTACGACTTCTTTATTATCTAAAACAATTTCAAATATTGTTGCTTTTGTTTTATCTGCTTTCATAATTTTAGGTTTTGAAATTTTAAATAAATACTTTAATTCTTCGCTTGAAGTGGAGAATTAAAGTTGCCCTTTCAGGCAACTCTTTTTTAAGCAACTTGTTTAAATTCTTTGTTAAAAGCTAATATATAATCAGCAGATTTTTGAGCAAAAGCAGCAGCTTTAAAAAAAATAGTAATGTCATTTTTAAAAGCTGCAATCCAACTTTTGATATAAGCAGTATTATTAGTAAAATCTTTTGTAATAGATATACTACCGCATACTAAAGCTGTCGATAATTCAGCAATAAGCTCTTCAAAGGCGTATTCTTCGGATTTTAAAGATTTTCCGAAAACACGATTTAAACGATGTGTTGCACCAGTCCAATGACTTAACTCATGAAAAGCAGTAGAATAGTAAACCAAAGAATTTTTAAACTGACTTGTATGGGGTAAAACAATTAAATCTTTAGATGGCACATAAAAAGCTTCATCAATAAATTTATGTTTAATCTCAGCTTTTGAATTGGATAAAATATGTTCTGCTACTTCAATTTTTTCAATATCTGTTAAAACTGTTCCGTCAGTTTTATAAAAAGATTCAGGAAGCCCTTTAATTTGAGCCACATTAAACACAAAATAAAAACGTAAAAATCCTTTTGTTGTAACATTTAATTCTGTTAAAGTTTTACCAGTTTCATTAATAAGTTTCTGAACTTCTTTAGGTTGTAAGTTTTCTCCTTTTTCATTTCTAAAAACACGATTGTAATACATTACGGGGGTTGCTTTCTCTCCCTTTTTAATAACTCCTTTAAGCTCGGAAGCTTGTTTAAAAGTTAGCCATTTGTTAATTATAAAATTTTTATCATCAGCAATAAAAGAAAGGTAGAGTTGATTAAAACCAGTATAAAAAGCGTTAGAAATAGGATTTTTAGCCATATTACCAACACTAAACCAAGATTTTTGATATTTAAGGGTTAAAGAGTTTTCAAGCATTGTAACAATTTTAGTTTGAATTTCTGTATAAATTTTATTACTCATTTTTCTAATGTTTAAGGGTTATTAATTCTTTTTATTATACACTAAAGTTAATGTATAAAGCATACATTATAAAGAAAAATAAAGGATAATAATGAACAAAAACACTAAGGTCTTCTTTTTTCCCTGAAGCCTCAATCCAAAGGATTGCAGTTGAATATTCCAATGGCTGTACTTATTAAAATTATTCGAAAGACACCTTCTTTCTATTTTCTGGAAAGTTTGTTGTCTTTGTGGGAATGTGTGTGAGAAATAATTTTAATGTGTACTACAAATTAAGGGCAAAACGGATTCGGGTTTTACTTTTTCCGGTAAAACTAGAATCGGTTTAACCGTAAGAAATTGTTTGTTTGCTTTAATATTTAGGACAATTATATTGGAATAAATCTTTATCTTAAGGCATGAAATATTTTGTACTGATATTGCAACTGATTTTACTCGTCTTATGAGTTGGGTATTACTCAATACTTTTTATCCAATCAAACGGGATTTCAATTTGAGTGATGATATGATTATTTAATTCATTTTCAATAGTATCAATATTGCGTTTAGGTTTTTTTATTTATAAAATAATTGTGAAATTTTATAAAATAGAGTTAATTAACTCATGTAATTAATAAAAAACTGTTATAATTTTGCTTAGAAAATTAAGTTTAAGAAATAATGAGAATAAATACATTGAAATATTCAGAAACAGAATATAAAGAATTAAAAAAACTAAAAATAAATTGGTATAATACTTCTTTAAACAAAAAAAGTGTAGAGAAAACTCTTGCAGCTATTGAAGCTTTTCAACTAACCATAGAAACAAATTTTCCAGAATCAAAAATGATAATAATTATGAATACCGTTTTTAATGATAGGATTAATTTTGCATTATTTGTTTTTAAAAGGTATTTAGCTGGTAAAACACTACATGATAATGAATTTGAAATAGCTATTCAAAGTATTGATTTGGGTTTTCATGCGTTACTTTTCCAAATAAGACATGGAATTGTGTAAAGGATGTTATTTGATAAAAAGTTTTTTTATAAAAATCACTCAATACTTTTTATCCAATCAAAAGGGATTTCTATTTGATTGGTGATATGATTATTTAATTCATTTTCAATTGTATCAATATCGCTTTTTTTAATGTCATTTGAAATAATAACATTTTTATTTAATACATCAATATTTAGTACCCTCGCTGTTATCAAATTTTCATCTTTAAGAATAAAGGTTATGACTTTCCCTTTTTTCTTTTCAATTATTTCTAATAAATCAAGTTTCATAACATTTAAAAGTAGGAAATAATATAACACCATTTTTTTTATTAGTGCTAACCTAGCAATTTCAATAAAACAATTGTATTGTTAGCTAAGTTAATTAACTCAGTAAAATAAATTATGGACTCTGTTTTAAATCAATGATTAGTTATTACGAGGAATGATTCTCAAAAACACAAAATAAATGCAAAAAAGTCAACAATTTTTACTAAATTTCTTAATAAAAATTTATCAAAAAATATAGAAGACTTCATATCGTTTAAATGCTATTATAAAGAAAAAAATATGTTTTTAGAAACAGAAAAACTAAAAAACATCACACTTTCGCAATTTCTTCCGAAATGTCTGAAGCTCTTTTTCTAAAATTGATAATCACATTTGGATGGGTTGAATATAACTCTTCAATAACATTGGTGTAATTTTCCAAATCTTTAATTCTTTTTTCTAAATCAATAATTTTATGCCGAATCTCAGAATTAATAGAGTTGTTATTAGCTAGTTGTTTAACCTTTGAACCTAAAAACATTTTTGCTTGTTTAACCAATAAATTTATTTCCTCCGAATTGTTTTCCATACTTATAAAGTTAAGCATAATTGATTTATTTACGGTATAATCCTTTTAATGTTATAAAAATAGTAACAATTATTACTTGCTTTTTTACTTCTATTTTATTTAAATAATCCAAACATTCCATTTTCTTGTTTTTATTAAAAATGTTAAATGATAAAAATAAAAACGACCGTTAATAGGAAAAACTTGACCGTTGATACGAAAAACTTGACCAATATTACAAAAAATTGATAGTTTTTTGTTTTAATAATTCTGATAAGATAAATTTGATTTGGAAAGAAATCATTTTGAAGAAAAACTCTCTCCAATTGCCTCAATTACGCAGGGGTGTAAAAAGTGGTAACAAACCTAATGAAATGAGAACCTCCAGCAGAAGTATTGAAGGTTTTGCGATATTATTTATTATTTCTTTTTTTTAGTTTTTCCCCCTCATGTTCGATTAGGTAGACTTCTTTAATAATATGTTCAATTATATTAATTGCTGATTTTAAATCAACCTCACTAGGTTCAGATAGTTCGTGTAATGCACCATTTCCAAGAAATCTTAATTGGTGTAAAATTTTTGCATTTTTCCTAGTTAATACCCCTTTTACTGCAAGCCCTTCAATTTTTCCGTTTAAATTAGTTGAAAATATTGTTTCCTTTTTTTTGTTTAAAACATCACTTCCCTTTATCTCTTTATCATTACAAATTCCTTCAACCAATGCTCTTAATCCAGCAGCACATAAAATAAATTGATTATTGTGGTATGCTTCAATAGTTTCTCCATAAATAATTCTAATAATATTAGGTGCAAGTGTCAAATTCGCAATTGAAAGAGAATATAAAGTTCTTTTTGGATAGACTTCTTGCGACCAATTCCACTTTCCCGAAAAACCGAACTCCTGCTGTTGCGCAGCATCATTGTATAATTTCCTAAAACTTATAGAATCACACCCAAGACATTGAATAATTTGATATGAATGGTCTTTCCACCATCCAGTTTCTTCTTCTGATAAATTTTGAGTACATTCTTCTAGAACTTTATGATTGGTTTCACTTATACACTTTGAACAAATGCTTTTCATAGTCCAAATTTAGTCAAGTTATCATCATCAGAAATTTTTTTATTAAATTTACTAAACAAATATTAGATTCACTATGGCAGAATTCAGTAAAGAATGGATTGAGAAAGAGAAGTTGGAGATGACTCCTGATTTTTCTATTAAGAGTATTTTCAAAAAATTGAAAGAAGGTGAATCAAAGTCAATCATTTGTGAAGGCTATGGAATTACAAAAATAATTAATGATGACAGTGTTTGTTTCCTTGAAATTAAGGGGAAGAAAGTTTCCTATGAAGATTTAACTGGAGAGAAACTAGAGAAAGATGATTCTTTCAATCCGCTTTGGTGGATGATTTTTGGGATTGTGATATTATGGATTATTTCGCTGGTTGCTGTTCCATATTTATTTGGTGAAGAAAAAAATGGGGAATCATTTTTTGACAGAGTTGGAATTGGAACTTTTGGAGATATGTTCGGCGGAATTAATGCTTTATTTTCTGGAATAGCTTTAGCTGGAATTATATTTACAATTTTCTTACAAAGAAAAGAGTTGAAACTTCAAAGAAAGGAGTTGAAAAATACAAGAGAAGAATTCACGACACAAAATGAGACGTTAAGAAAACAAAGGTTTGAAAATACTTTCTTTCAATTACTAAATCTTCATCATGAAATAGTTGATAAATTGCACTTCGGAAAAAAAGAAAAGAGGGAGGTATTTGAATATGCGATAGGTGTACTAAAAAACAAATTCCCTAAGGGCTATACTTTAGAAGAAGATGGCCCTCCTAGCATTGAGAGAATAGAAACAGAAAGGATTCAAATTGATGAATCCTACAGAAGTTTTTATTTCGATTCAGATTTTGATGCATTATTAAGCCATTATTTTCGTAACTTGTATCATATTTTTAAATATGTTTATCAATCTGAGTTAATATTACTTGAAGAAAAGAAATTTTATTCAAAGATTGTTAGAGCTCAAATTTCTCCGAATGAATTAATTCTTATTTTTTATAACTCAATGATGGAAGGTTTAGGAAAACCAAAATTTTTATTCCTAATTAAAGAATATAATATTTTGAAAAATATGAATTCTGATTTAATTAAAGGGACATGGCATAAAGAAGTTTTTAAAAAATTAATAAGTGAAGTAGAAAATCCATTTTAAAATTATCTCATCAAGTAATCAAGATTAATCTACCAATTAATTTATTGATAACTTCCGAGCGAGTCATTTAGATTCTTTTTAAATTATTTTTAGTAGCTTCAAAATTGATAATTTTAAAATATATTTGTATAACAATTAAAAAGAAATTATGTAGGATAAACATTTTAAAAATATATTACATAGCGTAATGCTATAATTCTTGAACAGGGAAATTGGGAAACTTTCGTTTAGACTGAGAATTATAAGTAAAACGCTCACCGCTTGGGGTGGGCTTTACTTATTCTGGTCTTAAGGTATCCCAATACCTCCTGTTCAGTTAAGTAGAAGTTCCACCCCTCTTTTTTGAGGGTAATTATTAACCAAATAATTACTGAGATGATTAAAGTTTTATTAGTTGACGACAGTGCTATTACCAGAAAATCTATCAAGTTTGTTCTCGATAGTCAACCCGAAATACAAGTTATTGGCGAATGTGCTGATGGCAGTCAGGTAATCCCTTATTTACAAAATAATAATCCCGATGTAATATTAATGGATTATCGTATGCCAATACTTGATGGCGTTGAAGCTACCAAACTAGTAAAAGACTTGTTTCCCGAAATAAAAGTGATTGGTTTTTCATGCAATGATGATATAATGACCAAAGAATCTTTTCTTAAAAATGGAGCTACTGGTTTTTTGTCTAAATATAAAGCAGATAATGAAGCTATTATTAAAGAAATTAATACTTGTTATTTAACTACATGATTATATATAGCCTACAATAACGCTAATAAACAAAATCGCAAAAGGTTCGAGGAGTTTTCCGAACAATTCCGAGCGGTATTCTAAATCTTTGGAGTATTGCTCGTCTAAGTTTTTAAAAATAGCATCGAGCTTGTTTACTTCTTCGGCTACTTTTATCAAGGCAATCATTTTTTTTGGAAAATAACTTAAAGCATACAGGTAGCTTGTTTGTTAGCTTTATTGTTTAATTATTATTGAATCTTTTTTCTTATTATCCTTAAAACAGCAAGGGCACCATGCTTTATTATTCATCACATTTAATGCACGTGTTTCCCATTGATGTCCTTTATTGCATTGCCATATAAGTTTATCTAGGCTATTAGTATATTCTGTTGATATTAATTTTCCTCCTTTTTTTTGAGCAAATAGTTTAATTTCTTCAATGTCCCTTCTCAATTTTTTTGATACCCCCATATACCTGCAATCATAATGTGTGCACCAATGCCCCGATATTATTTTGGTTGGCTTTGCCTCCCATTGATGACCTTTGTGGCATTGCCATTTCAAATTTGAGTAGACATTGACATATTCAGTTGAAAGGCATTTACCATCTTTCTTTGTTGCCAACTCCCTCATTTGCTCTATTGTATGTTTTGCTTTACCTGCACAGGTTGGACACCATCCTCCTCTTTTCACGTGCATAGGTCTTGCTTCCCATATATGCCCTTCTTTACATTGCCATTGCATTTTAGTATTTGTGTTTATATATTCTAATGAAAGGCATTTACCTTTTTTGGTTATGGCTAAAAGCTGAAATTCTTCTAATGTTCCACTTCGATTACATTGTCTGCACCACCCACCTTGTTTAATTATAGCAGGAGCAGCATCCCAGGTGTGTCCTTTTTCACACATCCAGCTTAGTTTGGTATACATCCCAAAATATTCCTTATTTAAGCATTTACCCTTGTAGTGGGATGCTAATAGCTGCATATCTTTTATGGTATATCTTGATGCCATTGTTTTGCCAGTTCGGTTGAGTTAGAACATCCAAATAAAAGAAATATTTCTTTTATTTTACTACTAGTCATTTTTTTATAAAAATTTTCACTCCAACTAATACCCTAAAACAATCCCGTATTAATTTCCATCATGGGGATGTACATGGCAATTACAATAAAACCTACAATAACGCTGATAAATAAAATCACAAAAGGTTCGAGGAGTTTGCCGAACATTTCTGAACGATATTCTAAATCTTTTGAATATTGCTCGTCTAAGTTTCTAAAAATAGCATCGAGCTTGTTCACTTCTTCGGCTACTTTTATCAGGGCAATCATCTTTTTCGGAAAAATAGCCATGGTACGCATACTTTCATTAAGCAATTTTCCGTGCATCAAATCATCTTCCACCTTTTCGAGGGCTAGTTGCAAAGGGTAATAATCAATCATCTTTTTTACCAATTGGATGGAGTTCAATAACGGATTTCTGGCACTTATCAATAAATTCATGGAGTGGCAAAAACGGGTTAAATATATTTTTTGAGCCATGTCTCCTACCACAGGAATTTTTAAAATAAGTGTGGAAGTAATTTT
Source organism: uncultured Vicingus sp. (assembly GCA_964360245.1). Taxonomy (GTDB): domain Bacteria; phylum Bacteroidota; class Bacteroidia; order Flavobacteriales_E; family Vicingaceae. Next base: position 63,075 of record CAYHWX010000001.1, on the reverse strand, counting down.
CCTGAACCACTCTTTCTTTTTATTGAGCATTACAAAAACAATCATTCCTAGTATTACTAACAAAATCAACAAAAAATAACTGCTTATAGTTTCGGAAGCATCAATTACAAACTGAGTTACTCCTGGTAATTCTTTATTAAAACTTTTAAAGATGTCTTGAAACATAGGAACTAAAAACTTTAATAAGAATACCACCATTCCAAAAGCTGTTACCAACAAAACAATGGGGTAAGACAACGCACCTGATAGTTTTCTTTTTTGGTCTATCTTTCTTTTGAAAAAAGTAGCTAAATCTGTGAGTACTAAATCTACCCGAGAGCTTTCTTCGCCTACTTTTATCGAGTAATATTCGTACTCGGTAAACCTTCCTGTATGTTGGAGTGCATCAGAGAAACTGGCTCCATTAATAATGGCATTTTTTATGCTTTCCAACAACTTTTTATCTTTGTCTTTTTCTGTTTCTTCAACAATAAGTTCTAAAGCAGTTTTTATGTCTGTTCCTGCTGACAATAACAAACTGATTTCTGAGTAAAATTGTTCTTTCTTTTTATCGGGATAGCTTTTACTAAAACTAAGGTCTTGGTTAAGCAGTTGAAAGATGCTTTTTTTATCCTTGCTTTCTTTTGAAAGAGGTTGAACTTTTGGTGGAATGGTATTTAGTTGAATTGCCATGTTTCTTCTTCAATTTTAGCGATTGCTCCGTAGTTTTTGTAAAACGAAAATTCGTTGTCTTTTACCTTCATTTTTAAAAAATCTACTACTTGTTCTTCTTCAAATTCTTTAATCGTATTGATGAATAAATCAGTTGCACCAAAGAAAAAAGTATCGGTTTGAAATGATATAGTTCGTAAGACATACGTATTATCAAATTGGTAGTTGATGTTTTTGTTAGAGTGTTGCATCACAAGCTCATAATCATTTATTTTAATTACCTTAGAAGCTAATTCAAAATCACGGCTAATTGTGGATGAGAACTCAAAATAATCTCTGACATCGGCTTTAATAGTATTTAGTTTGATATACTGCTTGTTGATAAAAATGTAAACAGAAAAAGCAGTACTCATCACTAACCCAGAGATAATAATGGCAACCATAATTTCTAAAAATGAAAAAGCTTTAATTTTCATCTGTTTATTGTCTATTTATTTTATCAGTAATAGATGCTAAAAAATTGGTTTTCTATATACACACCCCTACCCCTCTCAAGAGGGGATGTTAAATGTTATTTTTCAGCATCTATTAGTATTATTTCTTTGCTTTCAAACAATTTTTCTTTGTCATTATAAGCTTCAATTTGCAATATTTTTAATTCATCAGATAATGGATGTGTTACTATCATTTTTTTGATGTAAATATTCTCAAAAGTGATAGTTTCATCTAAATACCTGCCTTCTTGTAATGTTTCGTTTCTGATGAGTTTTGATAGTGCTGCTGCTTGCTGTTTTTCTTTGGTAATTCCGGATGTAGCAATGTTGATTAATGTAACAGAAGTTAACCCAAAAGCTATCATCACAATAACCATTGCTACCATAGACTCCAAAATGGTAAATGCTTGTATTTTTTTTAGTTTAACCATTTAATAATCTGCTGATGCTGAATTGCTTCTGTTAATGCTACACCTACAAAATGTTCTGACAAAGCCATTCTGTCTATCACTACATCCATCAAATGGTTTTGATATACGGATGAAGGTGTTTTTAATAGAAAATTGCTACAAAAAACACCACCCATAACTTTCCCTTTTAATTCGAGCATTTCGGAAGCATAAATTTGTCCCATTATTTTGCTGTTTTCACCAACACTTACCAACGCTTGATTCTTTCTGTCGTAGTTTTCATTGTATAAAAAAATGGACCCTTTTAATTCTACATTTTCACCAATACTAATTTTTCGTTGAGTGGTAGAATTTCCTTTTCCTAATACCGCCAAAACAGAAGGATAATTTAGCTTACAATTTTCTTCAACAACAATGGAGTCTTGAGCAAAAATTTGAGCGTTAATGTTACTGTTTTTTTCAATAATAATTCCTTTGGCATAACAGATGATGTTATTAATGTTGGAAGATGCTTCTATGATGATGTTTCTATCTGAACGAATGATAATATTTCCTTCAATAGTTTTATTCGATAAAGAAATAGAAAGTGGCGAATATAAAACTAAAGTATTTTTATCAAATGTATTGACAATGGAATCTTGTCCTAAAACAGCCTCATAATCAACAATACTATCGTTATTGGAATTTAAAAAACGAAGATAATTTTCGTCTATTAATTCTTTATTAATTGGAGGTAGGTTTTTATTGCTGTTTTTTTTTACACCGTTTATCAAGCGTTGACCAACAAAGCTTTTTCCTTCTATGTAAGCTCTTTTTACACCTGATTCAGGCAAATAACAATCTCCTGTAATTTTTGTAAGTCCTGTTAATGACAATGGTTTGTTTTGTTCAGCTAAATAGATGGCTGTTTTTTCACCTGCATTTAAATTTGCACCAATTAACGCTGTTTTTGAGGCGTTTTTTTTTCTCCATGTTGCTTTAGAAGAAATTACATAAAAAGCTCCCCAACTTTTTTTTGTTAAAAAAACTACATGTTGACCATCTTCATATAAATCAATTTTGGTTTCTTGATTTAAAGGAAGTGTATTATTAAAAGCTAATCCATAATTTATTCCTGAATACACATCTTGAAAAAGCTGGTCTTGTTTGAATGTTCCTAAAACATAGGAATTGTTGTAATAATTAACCAAAATGATAGAAGAAGTGATTATTGAAATAACAATAACCAAGAACATCGCATATAGTAATGCTCCTGCCTTAATCATCTTTATTTTTTTTAATTTTTTTCTCTTCCTTAAGTCTAGGTTCTTTTACCTTTTCTGTTTTTTGTTTCTTGTCTTCCTCATTTTTGGTTTTCTTTTTCCAGAATTTCCATCCTTTTTTATTCGTTTCTTTTTTTTCTTCTTTAGTGTTTTCTACAGCATTTTCAGTTGTATTTTTTTTATTTTTTTCTTTGATGATTTTTGATGTTTTAGTTGGTTTTTCTTTAGGCATTATTTCCTTCCCATTTTTATATTTGGTAATACTAAAAATAGTATCGTTTTTATAGACTATAATTTTTCCATGTAATTTACTATTTTTATACGCCCCTTTTTCTACCAATTGTTCCGCTTCATATTTTAAAAATGCCCCATGTAATTTTCCTAATTTATAACTGCCTTTTTCAGTAACTTTTCCATCAACATACAACTGATAATTTCCATTTTTATAGCCCATGTTCCAATGATAAATTGCTGCTAATTCGCCATTCGCTTTCCATGTTTTCCATGAGCTTATTTTATACCCTTTTTTAAATTCGCCTTTGGTTACTAAATTACCATCTACAGTGGTTACTTGGTAATCACCATCTAACAATTTTCCTTTATATCCTCCTTGGTTGACTTTAATTGCATTATTCTGATACCAGTAATAATCAATGTTTGTATTGGATTTAATTCCCTTCTCTTCTATTAAAACAGTAGCATTGATTGACGAATCACTATAATGTACACTAATATCTCTATGGGTAATTTCTTTTATTTTTTGAGCACAGGTAAATGATGCAGAAAATAGGAAAAATGCTGCTATTGTAATGATATATTTAACTACTAAATTCATTTGCTTATCGTTTTTTGTTCTTTTTGAAAGGAAACGGTGATTGTTTCTTTTTCAATTTTAATCACTTTTAGTTCATTTAATGTTGTTCCTTCTTTTACAATCTGTTCTTTTCCGTCAACAATTACTATGGCTACCCGCTTTTCTGAATTATTATTTTTTATCATTCCTTTGAATTGAATTAAAGGCCATTTTAACACCGTTAGAGAAGTATTTTTTTTTGTTTTTGAAGAACCATTGGTTTTATTTACAACTAGATTGATACCTGTTTGAACCATATTATTACTTAAAAAAGGATCTCTGTAATCAGCAACGATAGAAAAAGTATCTTTTTTTATCTCATCAATGTTAATGATGGTTTTCTCTTCTGTTTTAGTATAATCTGGTTTTGAAAAAAAGTAACCATATAACTGATAAAACACAAAACCCCATACTAAAATCACTATGGGCAATAAAATGTATATGATTTTTTTCTTCTGCTGCATTGTTATTGTATGGTTACTTTTCTAATGGTACTCATAGACCCTATGTTTCCTGCGGCATCTGTAGATTGAACTCTCCAATAAAATATCCCTATTCCTAATGAATCCTGATGAGAAATTCCAACGGCTTGTGCCGATTTTACCAAGTTGGTGGCAGAAACATCAGAATAAAAGAAAATATCATCGGTTAATGCTGTTCCAGTATTTACGCCTTGTGTCCAGGAGTAAGTATTGTAACCATTACTCAACGTAGCATTATCGACAGGAGCGACCAACGTAACTATACTTGGAGAGGTGGTGTCTATGGTAAGCGTTCGGATGGAAAATCCTGTTGAAGTATTCGAAGTAGCATTTCTACCTTGAATACCCCAAACCAATGTTCCTTCAGATAAAGTGGTAGTGAATGAATTGGCGGTGGTAATTTGTGGTCCAAAAACTAAGTTCCCCGTCCAAGTATTTTCATGAATTTCTAATAAATAATCGTCTGCATTTAAGAGGTTATTCCATGTGAACGTAATATTATCGTTATTGGTAATAAAATTATTGGTTGGTGCACTTAATATCACTTGTTGGCTGCTGATGTTTAATGAACTGTCAACTGTCAATGTGAATGTAGAGAAATAGGTTTCACTGCCATTGTTTATTCCTTTTACTCTCCATTGAAAAGTTCCTGGGTATAAGGTATATTCAAATTTGTTGTTGGAGATGTTAGTATCCAACAAAAATTTGGTTACCGAAGTAAAACTTCCTTCCACTACTTGCATGTTGTATTGCTCAGCACCCTCTAACCAATTCCACCAAAAAGTATGAGTTAATAGTATAGTAGTTAAATTATTAGCAGGTGCTAACAAAATAACCGTTTCTTTATCAATATCTTTTTCAATAAAATCGTTACAGGCAATTACTGTTGCCAACAACATGGTGATGAAACTGTAGTTAACTATTTTCTTCATGGTTTTCAGCTTTTACGTTTTGTAAATAAATGGTCGAATTTAATTTTCTTGTTTTTGTTCTAAGCTCATTGTTTATCTTAAAATCTAGGGCTACCAATTTTCCTCCTTGATAATTATTTTCTATGTAATTACTTAGCTTGAGTAATTGAATAAAGTCTCCTTCTACAATTACCAACGCTGTTTTGGTGGTATATCCTTTATCTGATGTGG
>CAYHWX010000001.1:38440-57771 GCA_964360245.1 uncultured Vicingus sp. | reverse complement strand
GGTTGAGGAAAGTATTTCAATACCAAGTTATTGGCTTGCACATAGCCTGTTACGGACTCCAATAACAATTGATGCACATCTAAATCATGCGCTACTTGAGTTCCTATTAACTGTTCTATTTTAGCTAGTTTTTGCTTTATCATAACAATTTCTTCAGGTGCATTTTTGTTGCTGTTTACTTGTTCTTCCACAGTATTGTTTTCAATAGCTAAATCAATGGTATCTGATATGGCTAATTGATACAATATCACTATAAACACTCCGCTAATGATTAAAACATATTTTAATTTTTGTTGATATGTCAGTTTATTCATCATTGTTTTATCACAATTTGTAATTCAAACTCTCCTGGTGTTTTTAGGTTATCCTGTATGAAAGAGATGATATTAATATCATTGACCCATTTGTATTTTTTTAGTTTTTTTATCCAATTATTTAATTCAATGCTTCTGCTTACTGAACCTATAATTTTAACTGCATTGTAGGTAAATTGTATGTCTTCTGCTTTGTTAATTCTTTTAGTTAACGGATTAATAAATAGCTGATTCAACTGAATAGAAGTGGGGACACTCATTGCAATTTGATCGGCATAGAAAGTGATTTTATCTGCTTTGGTTAGTCCACTATTTTGAATAAATTCTTCTTTAATGAGTAATTCTTTTTTTAAAATTTCTAATTCATCCACAAACTGTTGTTTACTGTTTAACTGGTATTGTAAGTCATTGTTGGCAGATTCATAACTATTGCCAATCATCATATTTGAAATGGTAAGTACAAAGAAAAAAGCAAGCAAACCAAAACCAACAACTGTATATTTATTCTTGTGTAAATATTCTTGCCCGAAATGGGTTACTTCCTCACACAATATAGGATGCATTTTAGTCAGTGGAATAAAATGGCTTAGTGCAGCACTAAAAGCAATTAATTCATGTGAATTGACAATTTCTCCTTCTATATTATATTCCTCTCCTCCGGCAACGCTTCCTAAATTGTCAATCTGAGTAATGTAATCATCAGCTATTAGCAATTCGTGGGTAGTAGTTGTAATTACCGATTTATTAATGAGGTTAATACAATTCTCCAAAGTAAAAGGACCTAAATAGATTTGAACACCAAAAAGATGCAATGATTGAATTTTTGCAATCAATGAATTTAATAGTTCTTTCCTTACAATAGAAACCCAAGATTCAAAAGTTGATATGAGGGATTGTTGTAAATAAAAATCTTTTAATGTTGCATTTGGAAGCACTTGGTTTAACAAATCCTGCTCAGCTAAATGTTCATTTGTTTTTACTTTTTTGTGTACTATTCCTTTCCCTCCAACCGCAATGTAAAGTGGTTTTTTTTTGGTATTGATTTTGGCTAATTCTTCCAAAGTAATAGCGGTAAACTTACGAGCTACCTGCACACCTTCTTTCCCCGCTATTAATTCTAATGCAATAAGCGTGTAACTATCTTTGGAATTGTATATTACTTCAACACCAAAAGCAGTTTGCCCTCTTATTAATTGATATTTATCTAAAAAATTAAGCATTAATAAATTACTGTGGCTTTTATAAAAATGTTAAGTTTACTTTTTGATTTTTCTTTGGTTCTGCTACTAAAAAACCATTTGATAATAGGGATACGAGACAAAAAAGGTACGCCACTTCCTGATTCTCGTGTCGCTTTTTCTTCTAATCCACCTAACAATACCATTTCCTGATCTTTCACCCTTATAAATGATGTAAAATCTCTTGAAACACTTCCTGGAGGTGCTCCTGGTTCTATTTTTTCTGTAAAATCCGACTGATTGACAGTTATTTCTAAAGTAATTTGGTCATCTCCAGATACAAATGGTTTTATGGTAATTGATAAATCAGCATTTACTGATTTATACGTTTTTGTGGTGATGTTTTGTGTAGATGTATTGGTAATTACATTGTTGGTTTCTTCAAAATAATATTCTGTATTTCCAATACTCAGAGTGGCTTCATGTCCATTAAGGGTAGCCAACTTAGGTGTCGATTTTACATTCAAAATTCCTTGTGATTCAAGTGCCTTGATATTCACATAAAAGTTAGGGGTTACTTTACCTAAATTCAATATACCATAACCATTAAAACTTTCTATTAAATCATTGATGGAAGAGCTGTTCAACATCATATTTGTTTCTGGAAAAACTTTACCGCCAGTTTCAGCAGGATTATCTCCCAAACCAACTTCTATACCTGTTGAATTGGTTCTTTTATTAGAGTAGTCAACTATCATCACTTCTATCTGTATAACGGGAACAATTTTATCTATTTGTTTAATGAATAGTTCTATTTCTTTGATTTGAGGGTGAGAGCCACTTAAAATTAAACTGTTTAAGTCAACAAATTCCTTCACATCCACATTCTGTTTGATGTTAGCAGGAATATTTTCGATTACTTTTTCAACAGACCTGTGTTGCAACTGAATGACTTTGGTGTACCTTAATCCTTCTGTTTTTCGTTCACCAATGATGTAAATGCCATCTTTATATTCATAAGTGATTTCAGTGCCTTGAAATAAATTATCTAACAACCCCTGAAAAGTAGTTGACTGCACATTCACGGTAGTTTTGTCTTTAATATCAGAAACAAAATAGTAATCAACTCCTACTTCTTTTGCTACACTTTTAATTACATCTGCAATTTGCACATCACTTCCAAATATAGAAATATCTAATTTACTTTTGGCATCAAAACTAAATTCTTCAGCAACATTGTTGCCTGAGTTTTTATTGGTTGTTTTGTTTGATTTACCAGTGTTTTTAGTATCAATTCTATCATTGTTATTTTCACTATTTGTAAATCTTTTATCTATCAAATAAAACCCATCATCTGTTTTAGTAATGATTAAATCATTGGCAATCCCAAACTTTTCCATCGCATTATCAAAAGGCATATTTTCTATGTAACTACTTACTATTTTTGGCGATACTCCTGAAGCCAATACCATATTTTTTTTCGATTTTTGAGTAATCAACTTTGCAACTGTTTCTAAAGAATCATTGTTTAAGTCTAAAGACAATTTATCGCCATTCTTATCATAATTAATTTGAAGTACTTTTTTAGGTATTTCAACAACAACTGGTGGAGGAAGATTGTACTTTACAATAGACATGATGCTTCCAATAAAATTAATGCTCAAATCATATTCTTTACATATAAATATCAGTACATCGGAAACGGTTGCATTCGCAAAATTGTTCACCACCTCTTGTTTAATAGAAGGGTCAACACTAATATTCAACTTATGAGCATCTGCAATGCCTCGCATGAATTCTTGGATAGAAACGCCACTTACCGACATTTGCACTTTTTCTTCCAATCCTGGCATTTCGGTGGTCATGGTAGAAAGTTGATTTTCTATTTGTTTTATTCTGTCATCTGCATAACTAGATACACTTAACAATAGACAAATCATTATTCCTAATATGGATAGTTGTTTTTTCATTTATCAATAATTACTCATCAACATGGCATAGACTTCATCAATAGATGTTTCTCCTTTTTCAAACAACACAAAAGCATTGTCCATTAGTTGATTAATTTGTTTGGCTTTTAACTCCTCTCGCACATTAAATTTTTCATTTTTTATGCATTCCGACAATTCATAGTCAATAGGAATAACTTCATAAACTGCTTTTCGTCCTTTATATCCAGTATAAAAACATTTTTCGCAACCTACTGGCTCGAAATGATGTTTTACCAATCTCGGAGCTTTATAACTGTTTGGAAAAAGTGCTGTGTTAAATGCTTTTTGTTCTTTACAGTTGGGGCATAACAAACGTACCAACCGCTGTGCAACGCTTAATGTTAATGTGTTGGCTAATAAATAGGAAGGTACACCCATGTCAACCATTCTGGAAATAGTTCCCCAAGCGGAATTGGTGTGTATGGTAGATAACACCAAATGCCCTGTTAATGATGCTCTGATAGCCATTTGGGCAGTTTCACCATCTCTAATTTCTCCTAGCATAATTACATCTGGGTCTTGACGCAAGAATGAACGTAAAGCTGCCGCAAATCCTAATCCTATGTCTTCTTTAAGTTGCACTTGATTAATGCCTTCTAAGGTATATTCTACCGGATCTTCAATGGTTAGTATATTGGTTTTTTCTTCGTTTAATATTTTTAGTGTTGCGTATAAAGTAGTTGTTTTTCCAGAACCTGTTGGTCCGCTTATGAGGATGATACCATTTGGTTTTTTGATGCCTTCTAAATAGTCGTAAAGTTGTTTTTTATCGAACCCCAATGTATTGATGTCTATGTCTGTAGCATCTTTGCTTAACAAACGCATCACTATTTTTTCGCCATGCAATGTGGGAAGCAAAGAAACCCGTATGTCAAATTTAGCATCACCATTAGTAAATGTAATCCTCCCATCTTGTGGCAATCTTTTTTCTGCAATGTCTAAGTTGGCTTTAATTTTTAATTTGTTGACCAAAGCAGGATAATCATTGGCTGGTATTACATATTTTTCAATGAGTTTACCATCTATTCGAAGCCTTACTCTGCAACGTTCTTCATATTTTTCGATGTGAATATCACTGCATCCTAAATCATCTGCTTCAGCTATCAATTTATACACAAAATCTTCAGATTGATTAGCCTCAAAACTGATGGTTTCTGCTCTTTTGTTTTTATAAGTAAGCCGGTAATATTTTCCTAATGTTTGGTGTACTAAATGTGCTGATGTAGGAATAATTTTAATGGTTTTTCCAAAAATCATCTCTAATTCATCACTTAAACTAGAATCCATTTTTTCTTCATCGGCATAGAATATCATCTCATCTTCGTTCGTGCTTTTAGGTACAATATGGTAATGCCATGCTTGATCGGTAGAAATAATTTGCTGAATTTCAGCACTCAATGCTATGTGTTTCTCTTCATTCATGGATGATAAACAAATCTTGATACAGGTTAAAAGAAGTGGTAAATTGTTGAACAAGTAATACTACTATTAACACTAAACTCATAGCTCCTGCTAAAGGAATTAATGTGTTTTTTTGTTTACTGAAAAGCATTACTCCTCCGTAAATAAGTGTTACTAGAAAAATGCTGCCTATAAAAAATACTATAAAATTGATGGGAGAAAACAACGTGGTTAACACTAAAAAGAAAAGCACATCTCCTAAACCCAAATAACTATTAATGATGTTTTTAATTTTTTTCTCTTTTAAGGATATGATGAGGGTTACACCCAAAAAGTTAACCAAAACAAGGATTAAATTTATTCCCGAAAAAATGGTAAGTTCTTCTATGTTGATGGTCATTAATGCATTGATAATAATCACCATTAAAAGTATAGGGATTAAGAACCAGCTAATAGCTCTACTTTTAAAATCTTGATAAACTAGTATCAATAAAATAGCTATTAATATGGCTAACAAAGCAGGCTGCATCAGTCTTTTGTCGTTTCTGTTAATTTTCTGTCTTGATTGATTTCCCAAACATTAAACACTCCATCGCCATCAAAATCTTGTACGGCAGTAGCTCTTGCGGAGAAAGTAGTGGTTCCTGCTTCTATAATTTCTAGTTTGTATCTTGCTCCGCCATCTTCTGTAACCAATGTTTGTTGGTCAAAATCTATTTCTTCTAAATCGGGCGAGTATTTAGCGAACTCTAAGAAATGTAGACTTTGTAATGAATACAAATGTTCTAACTGTGTTTTTGCTTCTCCTTGTTTAGCTTTGGTAACAGCTTTCATAATGGAAGGTACTGCCAATGCGGTTAAGATTCCTGCTATTAATATTGCCCCCATAATTTGAAGCATGGAATAGGCTTTTAACTTTTTGTGTTTCCTCATTTTTAGTTTTTTTGAACAGGTAAAAGTAGAGGAATAAAAAAATCAGTCGAAGGTATGGTTCATTTTTTTTTTTAACGGTAAAAATTTGGGAGAGTTAATCCTTTTTATAGTTCCAAACAGCAACATAGAACTGTAATTATGTCAGGAAGGACTAATTATTTCAACTATTCTGCTTTAAAAAACACACTATTTTTGTTAAGGTGGGTTCTAAAAATCGATTTCTTTCATTTAAATCAAAAAATTTTCCTACGTATTTTTACTTAGTTTTTGTTCGAAGTTATTAACATTAAGCCCTAAAATCATTTTTTTATTAACAAAATAAGTTGGTTTAAAGACACCATAAAATCACTATAATATTTATTGAAGCCTTTTATAAAGGCACTAAACCAACTATTTTGTTGAATGGTAGTTTGTTAACAGGTCTAAATAAATTTTTTTTATATCATAACTCTTTTTTAGGTTTGGAGGGTGGAAAACATCAGTCAATCAAATCGTTGTTTTTGGTAATAGTTAAAGAACATATTACAATTGAAGAATTTGCACTTAAAAAAAGGCTGGCAGAATTACAAGAGTTGTTAGCTCAAACTAAAAAAAAACTTCACCATGAAGCTGAATATAACAAACAGCTGGAAGCTATTTTAAAAGAAGAACAACCTACTAAAAAGTCAAAAATTATTACGATTAAAAGTGCCACAAAAATTGAGTTTGTTAATGTAGATGATATCATATGTTGTGATGCAGATGCAGTTTATACACATGTACAGTTAAAAGACAACAGAAAAATTACGGTTGCAAAGGCATTAAGTTCATTTGAAATCCTATTAGAAGGACACAATTTTTATAGAGTAAGTAAGAGTCACATTATTAACCTGAGTTATATTATAACATTTTATAAAGATCGAAATCAACTATTACTACATGGAAATATTATGTTGACTATTGCTCGAAGAAGAAGGGTGGAGTTTTTGAAACAGATTGAAAAACAGAATTTATTATCAGCACGAGACATATTAAAATTGGGAATATCTAAAAATAATAATTAAAAAAACACTATGGTAAAGAAAATATTAATAATGGCGGCATTAATTAATGCAATAATGTTCGAGATTAAAGCACAAACTGTTCCTTCGCCATCTGAAGCATATTTGAACATGGAATTAATTAATTCAACCGTAATTCCAGATGAAGTTTTGGATACCTTAACGAACCCTATGAATATAGTTGCTTCGACAGATGTTTTAAAAATTTCACTAAGCATGTTGTTAGTAGATACTAATGTGGTAAATAAAATCCATATAAAATTAGGAACTACTTCCGGTGGGACTGACTTATTGGAACAAACATTCAATTATGATACTAATTTAATTTTACCTCAAAGTTATTTTAGAGAAGAGGAAATGGTAAGTATTGTTTTTGGAGAGTATATTAATTCAAGTGTTTTTTATTGTCAAATAATACTTGAAGATATAGCAGGTAATCTTTCCGAAATTATCAACTGCAATTCTGGCCAATAATTAAAGCTCCAAATTATGTTAAGAAGAATATTAATTTTTATAGTTCCATTATTTTTTAGTTGCTATACATGGGCTCAAATTCAGATTGAATGGACTGCAATGGTAGGTGTTAATTATGACGAAGCAACAGGGAGCCTTACTAAAACTGAAACAGATGGTTGGAATAATGCTGGAGCGAGATCTCTAAATCGGTTAGATGAAAATGAAGATGGAATAATAAAATATATTATCAATAATTTGAGTACTGAAAAAGCCATTGGATTATCCACAAAAAATAACGATCAAAAAATAAAATCTCTTGATTATGCTCTAGTTTTTAATGGTAATAAATTATCTATTTACGAAGCGGGTAAATTCAAAGGGCAGTTTGGGAAAATAAAAATAGGTGATGAAGTATCTATAGAAAGAGAAGGAAATAAAATTGTTTTTAGAAAAAACAGAAAGCAAATTAAAGAACTAAATACAAATTCAACACACCAACTATATGCCGATATAGCCATTTTTACACAAGGAGGTAGTATAAGTGGTTTAACAGCGTCATTTAATAAACCGTTAGAAATTAATTTCACCAAACAAGATGCCACCTGTATAGAAGGATCAAGTGGATTAATAGATGTTACTACAACAGGAGGAACACCACCATACAGTTATAGTTGGAGTAATGGAGCAACAACAGAAGATATTAGTAGCCTAGATATAGGTGAATATACGCTAATAGTAACAGATGCTAATGCAAAAACAAAAAAACAAAAAGTAAATATACTATCCGAAGTAGTTTGGAAAAAATTAGATGGCCTTACGTATGTAAATGGAGTCATAACCAAACTAGGATTAACTGGATGGTCGACAGGCGAAGCAATTTCTTACAATAGATTACTGAGTAATACTGATGGATTTGTCGAATATCAAATAGATGAAATTAACACTACTAAAATATTAGCACTCACAACAGAGTCGAATATTGAAGGATTAAATGGATTGAAGTATTCTTTGTTCATCTATAATAATAACCTTTTCATTTTTGAAGATGGAATATACAAAGGGTATTTTGGAAAAATAAGAATAGGAGATCAATTAACTATTAAAAGAGAAGGCACAAGAATAGAATATAGAAATAATAAGAAGTTACTCAAAAAAACAACCGTAGACCAAACCCAAGAGTTAGTAATAAAATTGGCTTTATACACACAAGGAGCAACATTCAATAACTTGAAATCAAATTTTTGTAACGTTCCTTTTTTCGTTGACTTTACAGTTACACTTGTCACCCAAAATGTTTTAGGAGCAATAACATTGAATCCTCAATTTGGCACATTACCATACACCTATCTATGGGATGATGGAAACACTACTAAGGATAGGGACAACCTAGAATCAGGAATTTATTATGTAACCATTACTGATGCACTAGCTCAAATTATTCAATTAAAAGTAGTGGTTGGCATGGAATTAGAATTTGCCAACACCACTGGAATAACCATCAATAATAACGAAGAACTCATAAAAACAGCACCCGATGGATTTGGAAATGCAATGACCACCTTAAACAATTTGGTAGAAGGGGATGGAGAAGTTAGGGTAGAAATTACAGACCCGAAAAAAGAATTTACATTCGGATTCAGAGCTGAAAACGAAACACAAGCTACCGACTATACTGGTCTTTCCTTCGGTCTTTACATCGACTCATTAGGAAATCTTAATAGCTGGAACAAAATAACACAAACCTTAACTAATTTAGGAGTCCTAGTATCAGAAGACATCATTAGTATACAAAAAGAAGGACAAAACCTGTTTTATAAAAAGAATGATACTGTAATAGGAAAAGATTTTATAGCGTTGGCATTCGATACGATAATTAAAGACACAACTGTAAATGACACATCAAAACAAACACCAGGAAGAATATTAAGTATCAACGATACTACCTCTACCACTACGATTTTGTCATTAACAGACGGAACAGAGAGTACTTATACCGACTCACTTCCAACTCTTGCTGTTGAAGGTTCAACTGTTTCTTATACCAAAGACACTACCACCAACACCGTTTCTGATGTAAAATTTCCTGTAGCAACCGCATTAGCAGACCCTAGATTATGTGACACTAAAAAAGGAGAAGTCCCCTTATTTAAAATAGATTTTTCTCTGGGTAGTGATAAAGTAAGGTTGGCTCAGATAAAAGTGATAAAATTTTCTGTACTTCCAAAAATAACTGCAACAATAAATCACGCAATTTGCAGCATTCCCAATAGTGGAGGAATTTTATCAATGGTTAAAGGAGGGGTTCCACCTTATACCTACAATTGGACAAGCACAAACGGATTTTCAGCTTCAACAGCCGATATAACAGGTATAAATCCAGGCATATATACTTTAACCGTAACAGACAGTTGGACAACTCCACATGTTGTTTCAGAGAACTATGAAGTTGGTTATGATGCTTTAGTAACCAATTTGTCAGGTTGTAGAAATACAAACCCTATAGACTCAACAGAATCTCCATCAAAAAACAATACCTCACTATCCAGATCAGAATTATGTGCCGCTTATGCAACAAAAGGAACAGCAGAATCGATGAATCAGTTAAATCCAAATGAAAATGGTGGAATTACCTATATTATAGATCAGATTGGATATACCAAAACATTTGGTATGTCGGAAAGGGATAACAGCCAACCTGCAGATACAATAGATTATTCCATACAATTGAGAAGTGGTGTAGATATTAACATTTTTGAACAAGGCACATATATAGGTCCATTTGGAAAAGTAAAAATGGGGGATGTGGTTAAAATTGAACGGTTTGAAGGTCAGGTTTTGTATAAAAATAATGGTGTAGTTTTAAGAACAGTTGGTACAGACGCATCTAAAAAACTCATCGCTAAGTTTGTTTTAGATGAAACCTGTGCAAGTTTTAATAATCTTTATACCAATTTTTGTAATCTTAGATTAAGTGCGGATTTTACTACAACTAATCAATCTACAAGTGATTTTGGATCTATTGTTATTGAGCCAAAATATGGGGTAGCACCATACTATTATTTTTGGGAAGATGGGGATCATTCTAAAGCCAGATATAATTTAGAATCAGGTGTTTATAAAATATTTATTGTCGATACAATTCAAGATACTACTAAAATCGAAGCTATCGTCTTTGCAGATTTGGAGTTTTCTAATGAATATAATGTAGTAATTAATGGAAATATAATTTCTAATGGAGTTTCAGGTACAGGATTGTTAACATTAAATAATGCCGTTGAAGGTGATGGTGAGATTACTGTTCGATTGGGTCCATTAAATGCTGATAGCAGATCAAATTCTCAGTCATTTACTTTTGGTTTCCGTAAAACAAATAGCAATCAAGCAACTGGATTTGATCAGATGGACTATGCTATTTATGTAAATCCATTTGGAAATGTTTTTTCTTTTGACCAAACTGGGTTAATAGATTTGGGAGTGGTAGCAAAATCTGGAGATATATTAAATATTGAAAAATCTGGAAATCAGGTGATATACAAAATGAACGGGAATTCATTAAGACAAGTTGATGACCTCACTCAAAATACGTATCGAACTGACTTTGTACTTTTCACATCCTTAATGAAATTAGTAGCTGTAGGAGCTATAAAGTGGAAATTTTGGCCAAATCCAACCGCTATTATTACCCACAAAACTTCTTGTTTTTCAGTTGCTAATAATGATGGGGCTATTGATCTTAGTGTATCAGGAGGATATCCTCCATTTGCGTATCAATGGAGTAATGGAGCAACAACTCAAGATATTTCTGGTTTAGTTCCTGGAGTTTACACTGTGGTGGTTACCGATAGTTGGCCTTTTTTACCTGGTCCTCATATTGTTACTAGAACTTACAGCGTTGGAGTTGATCTTGCGTGGCAAAACCTTCAAAATGCTACTGCTCCGTCAACCACTATTGTAAAAAATTCTTCAGCTCCTTCAGGATGGGGAACTGGTGGGGGTTCTTCTCAAAACATACTGTATGATTATTCTGATGGATGGGTTGAGTTTAATGTTCCAACCTTTGTGAATGATCTAAATTATGTAGCAATAGGGTTGTCTGATGACGACAATAACACTCATATTAACGATATTGATTATGGATTATCGTTTTTTACTATTGACGTTGTATTTCCTTCCCTTCAATACCAATATCATGTATTCTGGGTGACTCAAAATGGAATACCATTATCACCTTTAATGCCATATCAAACAAATGATAAATTTAAAATACAGTTTTTGCAAGCAACGAATGATATTCTTTATTATAAAAATAATCTAGTGGTTCATACATCTAGTTCAGTTCCTGCACCAATAAATGGATCCTTTGTAGTTGATGCCGCTATTTTTACACCAGGCGGAACGATTGAAAATGTTGCAGTTTCTTTTGGTTGCAAACAACCTTTCATATATGGCCATTTAAGAAAAAAATTGGATGGAGGGGTTTACCGTGTAGTAAATGACAAGGTATACCTGAAATATCAAGAAGAATATAACTCAAGTAATTTTAAATTCAATATTTATGACGATAATAATTTATTGTTTGCCAATCAGTCAAATTTATCCTTAACAACATTTAATGGATATGGAGATAACAGAATAGAAATTGGATTGCTCGGATCAGGAGTAACATTCCCGCTTGGGTACTATATTTTGGAAGTAATTAATGATAAAAATGAAAAGTGGTACCTAAGATTTAAATATTGATAAAAATTAGATAAACCATGAATATAAAAGTAATAGTAACGATAGGTTTAAGTGTAGTATTGAGTATTTCAATATCGTACTTCCTTTTTATGCAGGCAGGAGTTTTTAAAAAAGAAGCATACATAGATACTATAAAAGTTTTCAATGAATTTGACCTTAAAAAAAGTTTGGAAAAAAAATTAGATGTTTCTCTTGGAAATGACAGACATGTAATAGATAGTTTAAAATTATCATTACAAGCATTATATTCTGACAGTACCCTTTTGGGAAACGAGAGGTTTTTAAATATGAAGAGCATTCAAAATGATATAGAGCAAAAAACATATGAAGCTTCACAAAATGAAAGAATCTTAACTGATAAATACAACACCCAAATTTGGAAGCAATTAAATCAATATATAAAAGAATATGGAAAATCTAAGGATTTAGATTTAATGTATGGAGCTAATGGACAGGGTACTATCTTATATGCTAAAGAGAAATATGACTTATCAAAAGAATGTATCATTTATGTTAATAATAAATATTTAGGTGTTGAGTAGAATTAAAATACATACTGGTTTATTGATATTGATTATATTCATTATCTCTTGTAAGAATTCTACTGTTAAAAGTAAGAGTCCAGCTGTAGATAATAATAACTCCATTTCAAAAAAGGATTTTCCCGTTTGGGTTGAAGCAAAAGATAATGGACTAAGTAATAGCAAAAGTATCAATGATTTCAATTACGAAATACAATACAAACCTATTGAATATATCCTTGCAATCAAGGGAAATGATTCACTTAAAGCGACTGACTATGAAGGACTACATTATATTGATTTGAAATTGTCTAATAATGGCAATCCAGATTATCTCAAAACAAATCTATCCAATCGGGAGGATTATTATCTCCGTTTAAAATATTTTTCATTTGAGATACAAAATGATTTAAAATTAATCGATGGAAAGGATACATTAAATTGTGTTTTTAGTCATTTTGAAAGAACATATGGTATTACACCATACATTAAAATTGTAACAGCTTTTGAGAAAAATACAGATAGTTCAAATGATTTATTTTTTTCCTATCACGATCAACTTTTTGATAATGGAATTATCATTATTCCAATAACAAAAGCGGCAATAAATAATATACCCAAGATTAAAATATAGAGTATTATGTTAAGAAAATTAAGAGACAGTAAGAGTATCCGAATTTGGAGCATAACTTTAGCAGCAAGTTTATTAATTCAGATTGGTTTTCCAACATCTGTATTTGCTCTAACTGGCGGTCCTTCACAGCCTGAAGTCAACTCATTTACTCCCATTGGCACCTCTGATATGGTAGATCCATTTACTGGAGCATTTAATTATAACATTCCATTAATGGATGTTGGTGGATATCCTATTAATTTGGCATATGATGGTCCTCCAAATATGGATACAGAAGCAAGTTGGGTAGGCTTGGGCTGGAATGTAAACCCTGGAGTAATAAATAGAAGTATGAGAGGAATCCCTGATGATTTTAATGGAGAGAATGTTAAACAGGAAAATAATATGCGACCCAATTGGACATTTGGAACAAGCGTTGGTGTTGGAGGGGAAGCTTTCGGGTTCGATTTGAATAGTGCTGTTGGAGGTGGCGCTAGCTTTAATTTTGGTATTAGTTATAATAATTATAGTGGAGTAGCAATTTCATCAGGAGCTTCTATTTCATTTGATATGGCTGCTGGAGCGAATAATACAGGATCATTGGGACTCTCAGTAGACAATAGTAGCTCTAGTGGGATGAGTGTTTCACCGAGCCTTTCTTTTAGCACAAAAATGGACAAAAACAAACTAGCAGATAAAATGGGAGGAGGTGTAGGAGTTTCTTATAATTCTAGACAAGGATTGACTTCATTAACAGTTAACGCTTCAGCTAGCGGAGGTCTTGTTAGTAAAATTGGACAATTTATTCCTGGAGGAATTGGAAGTACCTCAGGAAGTATTGATTTTATGAATAATACTTATGTGCCTAATCTATCTATCGCAAGAAGAACAAGTGCACTTTCAGGTTCCTTTAAATTAGGGGGAGCACTCTTCGGAGGTGATGCTGATGGTACATTCAGTGGATATTTTACAAGACAAGAATTACTAACTAATGTACAAATAGCCCCCGCCTATGGTACAATGTATGAAGAAAATGGAGCAGCACAGTCTGATGTGATGCTCGATTTTAATCGAGAAAAACAACAATCATTTAATAGAGATTTACCTAATATACATACAACAAATCATTCTTATGACATATTTAGTATTTCAGGACAAGGGGTTGGTGGAATGTTTAGACCATTTAGAAGTGAAATTGGATATGTACACGATAACGAGGTGACGGATGTAAATAATGGAGGTGTAACAAGTTTTGAAATAGGACCTGGTCAAATTGCAGATATTGGTGCTTCTAGTGGTAACGCAATTACAATAAGTAAATCAGGAAATTGGAATAGCAGTAACCCCGCAAAAGATAATTTAACCTATAAAGCTAAGGGAGTAAATGATTTATACGAACCTTATTATTTTAAACATACTGGGGAGATAACTGTTGACGGTGACATGCAAACTTCAGGTTCTTTATTTGAAAATTCGGGCGGATTTAACCCTGTGCGAATTGATGCATATGCATCTGGTTTTTATCATTCTACTTTACCAAGATATATTGGAAATAACGGAAATACTTGGAATTTATCTCAGAATAAAAGAAATAGTTCAACAAATGGGAGAGCAAAAAGAAATCAGGTGATAACTAGCTTAACGAAAGGAGAAGCTGCGAATTACGGAATTAATAAATATACGAACCTAGTGGCAAAGAGTTATCATTTATCAGAATTAAGTGTACTGCAAAATGATGGTTCCAGATATGTGTATGGTATACCTGCTTATAACAACATTAAACAAGATGTGTCATTTAATATTAGTGGAAGTAGCCCAAATGGTCAAATGGTTAATTATAATGGAGCCGATAATACGATTAGTAACAGCCGGGGACGTGATAATTATTTCAATAGAACAACATTGCCTGGATATGCACATTCTTATTTGTTAACTTCTGTTTTGTCTCATGATTATGTTGATATTGATGGAGTTACTGGTCCATCAAATGATGATTATGGTAGCTATACTAAATTTGAATATGGTGTTGCTAATGGAACACAGCCTGATATACCAGATTATCAATGGAGAGCACCTTACGGATTTAAAGAAGCAAACTACTCTGAAGGATTAAAGACGGATACTGAAGATGAAAGAGCTAGTTATATTTATGGAAAAAAAGATATTTGGTATTTAAAAAAAATTGAAACTAAAACACATGTAGCGATTTTTACTTTAACAAATCGCTCTGATGGTTATGGTGTTGCAAGTGACAATGGTGGACTTGGTGGTAATCCTATGAAAAAATTGGATAAGATTTCATTATACTCAAAGCCCGATTACGATGCTAATTATAACTCAGGAACAGCTATTCCGATTAAAGAAGTTCATTTTGAATATGATTATACTTTATGCCCAGGCGTCCCCAATAACATCAATGCGGGAGGTAAACTAACCTTAAAAAGAGTATTTTTTACCTATGGCAATAGCTTTAAAGGAGAATTAAGCGATTATCAGTTTGTCTATGCAGATCCAGATCATGATGGATATAATACAACTGATCCTTCTCCTCTGGAAAACACGAATTATTCATACGACCTAAAAAATGTTGACGGCTGGGGAGGATATAAAGAAAACCCTGCAGGAGCTGGATTTAATGTAGCAGATGGGCTTTTGAATTCTGAATTTCCTTTTGCTGGACAAGATAGGATAACACAAGATGCTTCTGCTAATGCTTGGGCTTTAACGTCTATACTGCTCCCTTCGGGAGGTAGGATAGACATAGACATTGAAGCAAAAGATTATTTGTACGTGCAAGATAAAAAAGCCATGCAAATGTTTAAAGTGAAAGGGGTCTCTGACAATGCTAATGGAACTAGTTTGAACTGTCAATTATATGCAGGAGCACCAAGAAATCATTTGTATTTTGAATTACCTCCTGATGTAAATACTCAAGAAGAATTTAACCAGATGTTTTCATGTTTAAACAATGGAGAACCTCTATATTATCGTTTTTTAATTGATTTAACAAACGATTTTATAGATAGTGATGATGGTTCATATGAATATGTTGAGGGATATATTGATCCAGGTAAGATGTACGATTTCACGGTAGTAAATGGAATGGGGCATATAAGATTAGAAGAAACAGACGTAAACGATGGATCTGGTAGTGGAGCTAACCCTATAGCTAAATCAGCTTGGCAATATGCACGAATGAACAATCCTGCTAAAGCTTTTGATCAACCATTGGTATCAGATGGTAGCCCATTATTAACCATTGCTAAGTTAATAGCTTCACAGGTAACTAATGTTGCAGAATTGTTTACAGGGGCAAATGGTATGTTAAAAGCAAAAGGGTATGGTAAAAAATTTAAACCTGAAAAATCATGGATAAGGTTAAATCATCCTTTGAAAGGAAAAATTGGTGGTGGAGCAAGAGTTAAAAGTATTAAAATGTATGACAACTGGGAGTTTATGTCTGATATTCATTCAGGTTATGATCCTGTTAAAGGTTCTGATGATTTTTACAATGGATTTCAATATGGACAAGAATATTCTTATACTATGGAAGATGGCTCATCTAGTGGCGTTGCAACCTACGAGCCTATGGGAAATAAAGATAACCCTATAATACAACCCGTTTATTTTTCTTCCGAGCATCTTTTAGCACCAGATGATAAGCATTATCAAGAAACTCCTTTTGGAGAATCTTTTTTTCCTTCACCTAGCGTGGGTCATCGTAGAGTCATAATTAAAAACCTACAATATGATGGTGTTAAACGAAATGCAACTGGGAAAATAGAACATGAATTCTATACCTGTTTAGATTATCCTGTAAGAGTGGATAAAACTGAATTATTTGCCCGAGAGAAAAAAACAGGCTTGGCAGGTTCGTTGTTAAAACTATCTGTAAAAAATTATGCCATAGCATCACAAGGATTTGTAATAGAAACCAATGACATGCATGGTAAACCTAAAACACAAAGAGTTTATGGTGAAGGACAGAATGATTATATCTCAGGAGTAACATATGTATATGATCATAATTTTTCTAATACTGCCCCTAATGGAGATCCATTTCAATCTTTTTTACCAAACACCTCTAAATTGAATAATGATGTTAATGTAATTCAACCTGATGGCACATTAGCAGTTAAACAAATAGGAATTGACTATGACATGATTAATGATTTTGGTGAAAGTGCATCAGACATGACAGATACAAAAGTTGATTTTAATATGGCAGCATTTCTCGCTAGTATTATCCCAATATTTGTACCTACAATATGGCCTACATTTGCGAAGCAAAAAACCCGTTTCCGATACACTTCAACCACTAAAGTTATTAACCGATTTGGTATTTTAAGAGAAGTAATTGCACATGATTTGGGCTCTTCTGTATCTACCAGAAATTTAGCATGGGATTCGGAAACAGGGGAAGTATTGCTAACAGAAACCACTAATGAATATGGTGATGAAGTTTATAACCTAAATTATCCCTCACATTGGTATTATTCTGGAATGGGACAAGCCTATCAAAATATTGGAGCTGAAGTAAGGGTTTACATTGCTCCAACAGGATTTTTATCTTTAGATGGACCTAGTGTTAATACAATTACTGAGTTGTTAGAGCGAGGAGATGAAGTAGCAATGGGATCAACCAAATATTGGGTAGAGTATGCTGGTAACAACTACTTTTTAATTGATCAAAATGGAATTCCTCTCACAACATCAGGAGTACATACGTTAAAAGTAATACGATCAGGTCATAGAAATATGCAAGCGTTATCTATTGGAGCAATTACCATGTTAGAAAATCCGTTGGATAATTTAATTAATGGAAATGAAATAGCATTATTACAAAGAGATGGCACAGCTTCAACCGATAAAATAATTCAGGCTTCGGTACAAGAGTATAGTGATGTTTGGCCACCAGTGAATTGTGATTGTGATTTTGATAGCACTTCTATTTACAATCGATACACGCATAACGTCAGAGGAACATGGAGGGCTAAAAGATCTCACTTGTACCTACAAAGTAGAACGCCAATACCTCCAGTGCTACCAGCACCAGCTCCTCCTCAAAATAATAGAGAAGATGGGACATTTGACCTATTTAATCCTTTTTGGTGGTACGCCTCAAGTGAATGGTTGATTACACCTCAAATCAATAATTGGACTTGGACTTCTGAAGTTACGAAATTTAGTCCATATGGGTTTGAACTAGAGAATCAAGATAGACTTGGTCGATACTCAGCTGCTCAATATGATTATAATAATAATTTACCAGTAGCAGTTGGCAATAACACCGAGTATAGAGAAATCGGTTTCGATAGTTTTGAAGAATACAATTTTGATAATTGTTCCAACGATCATTTCAGTTTTGAAGCTGCAATAGGAGGAGTAAATGGAGTAGTTGAATCATCTTCTCATACAGGTAGGAAGAGTTTTAATGTTGGACCTGGACCAAATAATAATGTTCAGATAATTAAATATTTGGATGATTGTCAATAGTTAACAAGACAACGAAAAGAATGAGATATAAAATAAAGAATATGAAAAATTTAAGAGTAATATTTTTAACGATTGGTTTAATAATTTTAATTGCCTTTGAGTCTAAGGCTACTTGTCCTGGGGAATTTATCATTAATAATATAGATGATCAGAGAGCAACTTTAGGCAAGGTTATTGTAACTTATAGTTTGTCTATAAATATACCTACCAATAGTACTATAACACCTATTTACACTTTTGTCCCTTTGACTGGATATTCAATAGGTTCATCTACTACGACATCAATAGTAATTAATGGAGCACAAAACTTATACACTAACCTGACTTTGGAAATTATTGTGTCACCATATGTAATAAGTAATAATTTTGAGTTTTCTATTTCTGAATTATATGGAGGAGTGATATGTCCAACTAATTTAATTCCACTCCCTTGTACAAATTGTATAGGTTCATTTGCCCCATTTCAAGGGGAAAGATATGTGTTAAGTGCCTGGGTTAAAGAAGAGACCCCTAATCAAGTGCAAACCTATATGGGCCCACAAATAGAGTTAGAATTTCCAAGTATAACATTAGGAGGCTATCAGGCAAAAGGTAACATTATTGATGGTTGGCAAAAAATAGAAGAAGTTTTTTATATACCAGCTGTTG
>CAYHWX010000001.1:4426-38430 GCA_964360245.1 uncultured Vicingus sp. | reverse complement strand
GCTGTTGCTGAGTACATTATTATTAGGTTAAATAACACAGCTGGTAATCAAGTATATTTTGATGACATTAGAATTAGCCCTTTTAACTCCTCTATGAAATCCTATGTGTACGATCCTGTTACTCTTCGCTTAGCGGCAGAATTAGACGATAATAATTATGCCACTTTTTATCAATACGATGAAGAAGGAAAATTAATAAGGATTAAAAAAGAAACAGAAAGAGGAGTAGAAACCATTCAAGAATCGAGAGAAGCAGCTTACAAAAAAGAGAAAACATTTGATATTAAGTTAAATGGTAACGATGGAAGTAACTAGCATATATAATTTTAAAATGAAAATCACATTTAGTACCATACTATTACTACTGCTAAGTATTACAGTAATGGCTCAAACTCCTGAAAAAGAGTTGGATAAGGTTATCACTAAATACAAAAATTTAGAATCGTATAGTATTAACGCACATTATTACATCTATACTAGTCATACCGATATTAAACCAACCGAAGAAGCTTTTGGAGTTTATCAAAAAAAAGGAAATAAACTAAGAGTAAAGCAATACGGTACAGAGTTTATTCAAAATGATAAATACTTAGTGGTTAAAGATGATTCGACTGAAACTATTGTATTAACTATGGCTCAAAAAGAGCAAAATGTTGCTCTGGATATGAAACAGATTTTAGCCTATTATTCAAAAATAGAAACCATTAAGTCAAAAAAAAATGGGCAAAAATCTTTTAGAGTATTTTTTAAAGAAGGAGTTAATACCGAGTACCAAAAGGCAGATGTATATATTAACGGAGAAACTTATTTTTTAGATGAAGTAGTACTTTATTATACAAAAATTTATGATGTAAGTAACAATCCTAATAAAACAAATTACCAACGACCAAAAATGAGAATAGTTTATACAAAAATAGATATTAACCCAGTATTTGCTCAGGAAATATTTGATGTTTCTAAATATATCACTTTAAACAAAGCAGGAAAGAACATTTTAAAGTCAAAATACAGCTCTTATGAATTTTACGATCAAACTCAATAGCATGGTAAATAGAATTAAAATAATAAGCCTTTTAGTTTCATTTTGTTCAATTTTATTTGTAAAAGGAGCAACAGAAACATATAGTTCAAGAATCACTGGACCATCGTCTATTTATATGGGAGCAAGTTACGATGTTAGTGAAGGTAATTTCTTTTATATGCTTAACAATTCTCCAACATGGCATTCTGAATTTACTAATCAATCGGTAAAAACTTACATCGAATTAGGATGGGACGAAGCACTTCAAACAACGTCAATTGCAGCCTATGATTATACGATAACATTTGATATAACAGGAGTGGATGAGAATGGCACTGTAGGTGCTACTGTTCAGAAACAATTAACGATAAACTATGGAGAATTAACGCAAATAGATAAAAGTAGAGACATAGTTGTGCTAGATGGATACCATAAAATTATGGTTAGTATTGTTTCAATATATGATAATAATGCACAACTATTGGTGTCGGTTGCAACTCAAAATATGTATCTGGAAACCCGATTTGTTGTAGAACGTTATTATAATTTTCCAGAAACAACTCAACATTTGGTGCCAGCAATAATTGCTACAGAAAATATTGCAAATAATGAGTTAGAAATTAATTGGGGGTATTTATATGGGGCAGAAGCCTATGAACTGGAATGGACTTATATTAATAATTATGCAACAAATTTTTTTGCCACTGGAAGTACTATGTCTGACAATACTATCTCATTTATTGATAGAGATTTTGAATTAAATAATACACGTGTAAGAACGGGGTTTAACAAATATGTAATTCCTTTGGTATATGATCAGGGTTATATCTTGTATAGAGTAAGAGGAATTGGTCGAGACATGAACAACCCAGAGCATATTATTTATGGAAAATGGTCAGAAAGATATCCATCCATTACCTATCCATCTACAAAGAGTACAGTAGCAGATTTTTTTTATTTTAAAATTTTACAGGCTCACGATCCTGATAAAAATTGGCAATATATTGCCAATTATGCGGAAGAAGGAAAGAAAAAAGAAGTAGTAAGTTACTTTGATGGTACATTACGAAACAGGCAAAGTGTAACAAGGGTTAACACTAATTATAAAACTGTAGTAGGAGAAACGATATATGATCATCAAGGTAGAGCCTCAATTCAAACTTTACCAGTACCCACAGCTTCCTCTCAATTAAAATATTTTACTGGCTTTAATAAAAATAATTTTGGAACAGCAGGATATCCATATAGTAGGTTAGATTTTGATATCGATGCATTTTGTCTAGCATCTACCAATCCTATGAACACCAATTCTGGGAGTTCCAATTACTATTCCAAACAGGCTGCATATACAGGTACATTCCAAGACCTTGTCCCTGATGCTGATAAATATCCGTTTACTCAAACAGAATTTGAACCTGATAATACGGGCAGAATTAGAAGACAAAGTGGTGTTGGTATTAATCACAAATTGGGAGGAGGTCACGAAACGATGTATTTTTATGGAAAGCCTCATCAAGAAGAATTAGACAGATTGTTTAGTTATAATGTGGGTTATAAATCACGTTACAAAAAGAACATGGTGGTAGATCCAAATGGACAGGTTAGTATTACTTATATCGACCCTCAGGGTAGAACAATTGCTACTGCTTTAGTAGGTGATAACCCAACAGCTTTAGAAATTGTGGCTGATAATTTTGGAAATGCAACTTTGCCAGGTGTTCAAACACTTACTGTAGATATTTTAAATAAGATATATATTGCTGATACTGATAAACCTCAAGATGATAATTTACTCTTTAATACTGGAATTCTTGGACCTTCAAATGATGGATTAATGGTAAGTCTACAAGAGAATGTTCCATTAACAGGGAGCAACTACACTTTTGGTTATACATTGATTCCACCAGCTTTTACAGATGGATGTTTAGCAACAAAATGTTATCCTGTAATTTATGATCTTACCATAGATATGAGAGATAAATGTGGTGATTCTAAATTAACTACAGCAATTGATGAGAATACTGGAACATGGGATATTTCTGGGTCTAATTGCAATCCATACACACCAACCACTTATGTCCCATCTTCCCCTTTATTAGCTAATAATTTACCCATTGGAACATATACAGTGAGTAAAAAACTTTCGGTGAATAAAGAGGCACTAGATGAATATACTCAGGATTACATTACTCAGGGGCAAACAGCTGGGTGTATTTATACTGAAGCCGATTATTTAACTAATTATTTAAATAGCTCTGATATGGATTGTGAGGTAGAATGTGACGAATGTTTAGATGCATTGTTGGGGCAGGTAGGACTTCCTTTAACTGGCGGTTCATTGCCAAGTAAATCTACTTGGATGACATACTGGATAGACAATTATACACCAGCAACGCCAACCGCAATTACGCAGGCTATGATAGATGGTGGGTTAACACAAGCATTATGGGAAATTGCGTATGAAGAGTGTACAGATAAGTGTACACCAAGATCGATTTGTGAATCTGCTTTTGAAGCAATGTTGATGGATGTTAGTCCTGGTGGACAGTATGGTATAGCAAGTAGTACTAATTCTTCATCTGTGTTTTCATCAAATAGTGGCTTAAAACTTGGTGGAATAGTAGTTTCTATTCCCTGGAGAAATCCTACTTCATTTTTCGATTTAGATGCAAGTGGTGTAATAGATGCTAATGAATACATCTACTTAAATTTAGATGGAACACCTGCAATAGTTACAGTTTCGCCAGACCCAGTAAATACTGGTGCTTACGTTCCTGAAATTCTTTCATCTGTTACTCCTTTGCCAGATGGTAACGGAGGTTTTTATGTATATCCTCATCAATTATTAAATATGGTTGATTTTGTTGGAGTTTTTGATGTGCATTGGGCAGAAGATGCCTTAGTTCAATATCATCCTGAGTATTGTTATTACGAAAGATGTTTGGCTTCTCAAGATATAATTTCTCCAGCAAATATTAACATTAGTAGTGAAGAGTTTGATACAGAAATGCAGTTGGTTGCTAATAATTCTGCTGCCCAAACCAAATATGGTGGATATTTTACATATATGTATGCTCAATCATTTTTAGATCCTTATTTCGTTTACGGAGATGGTGATATAGGCACTTATACCTATTCTTTTACCAACTCAACTACAACTTTTACACAGAATTTATTAACTTATGCCCAGAATCGTATGAGCGATGCTTTAACCAACTACCAAGGCTCTGGTAAAACTATGTGGAAGGTAGCTCAATTCACGGGTTCTCCATGTGGTAATTGGTATGGTACAGATCTTCCTAATGATTGCCCTGAGAAAATTAATCCTTCTGATCCAACACCAAGTTATGATCCTTTTTGGAAAACATTTAAGAACTTATACTTATCAGAAAAACAACAAATACAGGCTGATATTGCTGATATGATTGCCAAGGATATGGGGTGCTATAATGGAAATGTTCCGTTGGCTGAAAGACGTTTTCCTAACTTTAGGGACATGATTCCACCATCAAGTATGGGTGAAATTGAAAATGATACAGATTACGAAGCTTGGTTGTTTACCGGACAATGCCCTAATGCATTTGATTTACAATTGCTGCTAAACGGAATGACAAATGATAATTTAAATAATTTAACTAGAGGGATATCTACTCCAAATTTACCGCTAATAGAAGTTCCAGCTTTTACATCAAGTTTATATCAAGTTATTTCAGAGCGTGATCCTAATGGATCTGCTTATGCTCAATATGAATGGAAAGCAAGTGCAGTTGGTAGTATGTTGAATGTTGATTTTAAATTTAAGACTGTTTCTCCTCCATACTCAACTGCTACTTTTGGAAATTTACTTACCAATTGTACTAACGGTAATACTTTGCCAATGTTTACTTTAGACCTAGATTACAATACACATTTTGATAACTTAAACACTTGGAGTAATTATGGAACTGCTTGGCGGATAGAGCGGTTTGATCAATTTACTACTTTGACTAACGGCACTTTCGATGTAATGGCTTATGTTGAAGTACCGTTTGGAAGCCCTACACTTACTCAAGTAGTTATGCATGGTACTACCTGTATTCCGTTAACTGGTTGTGACCAAGTAAACGGCACAAATGGAGGTGGTGCCAATGCCAACGGCACTACAGGATTTAACAGTGGCTGTGTACAGGCAGATATTGTTAATTCTGTTGGCTATCTTTTTAATAGAGCTAATAATGCTGGACAATTAAATACAAGCAATCATTCTGTAGCCAACACCGATCCTGATTTTTCAGAATTATCTGCCATAGCAGCAGAGTTGTCACCACCCAATCCTAGCTCAATTTCTTGGACTGGATCTGGTAATATTTATTATATTAATAATCCGGGAATTGAAGTTGAATTTATTGGTATTATGCCCAATAATATAATTAGTTTATCAGAAATTAATCCTATAACTGATTTTATTGTTGAAGCAAAAGTTACCTATTTAACATCAGGAACGTTGCCAGTTAACATGGCATCATTCCCTTTACCTATTGCAACTAAAATTGTCCAGTTTCATTTAAATAATATTTCTGGTGTGTCATCATTTCCTATAAAACTAACTGATTGTTGTAAAAAGGATCCTATTATTGATCCTATTATTGATGATTTTAATACACCACCTTTAACATCAGATCCTTATTCCGAGACTGAAAAAAGTGTTCCTCCATGTGTGTATGGTTTTGAAGTTATTCAAAATTGTTTAGATGTTGAAGTCAAATTACTCAATAGTTATGGTGGAAATATTACTTCATGGGGCCAATTTAGTATTGATTATGGGGATGGTAGTACCATTCATACTCAAGCTACAGGAACATTAGCTAGTGCTTTACAACATACATATAGTACAATTAGCATTCAGAATTATACCATAACAGTTGAATTATATATTGATGGAGCAAATAATTATTTTGTATGCCCTGGTCTTGTTCTGCCTCCACCATGTGATTTGTGTACTTATACTTTTCCAACAACAACAATTACAGTTAACCCAAACTGTCCACCCCCTTGTGAAGGTTGTGTTCCTTATCCTTTTAGTGAACATCCTCCAAAAGATTGTTATACTTCTTATGAAGAATATGTTACTTTTATTACATCAAATAATAATACACCACTTACGGCTACAGGATATGTGATAAACACTCCAACAGAGGAGGTATATTATCCTTATTATTATATTTCGGAAGAAGATTATTGTGCAAACCCTTATAAATATAGTTTATCCGATTATATGGCATATTATAATGGATTGATTGGACATACAACAACTCCATTATTGCCAGATGTTAGTAATCCATTTTTTATATCTTTTAATGATTTTGTATTAAAAGATTTTGGTTTGTATGTTGATAATTACTTGACTTATATGGCTGCGATAGGCTATAATTCTGATCCTATTTATGGATTTATTAGTTTAACTGATTTTAAAATAGCCGATTATTCAGCAGCTTGTGTTGCAGCTTTTATTGCTGCAAACTCATCATTACCCTCAATTACAACAACTATCGATGTTGCATGTGATGGGTTAGCTCCACAGGAAAAATATTGTGATAAATATGTATTTCCCGATATACCAGAGCCACCTGTAGGTCCAGATCCTTGTGTTATTTACATGCAAAATATTGCAGCTAGTAATGCTCAATCAGCATATAATACCTATATCAATGGAGTAACCGAAGATTTTAGAGAACGTTACATCAAATTTGCAGTAGAGAATGCCATAGAAACATTTACAATGACACATCCCGATCAGGAATATCATTATACACTTTATAATTATGATCAAGGAGGAAATTTAATAAGTACTGTACCGCCAAGAGGAGTGGATAGATTAAATTTAGCTACAAGTTTTACTAGCCCTCAAAATTTATATGGTGCAACAACAATTGGAGAAGGAGTTAAAACCGCCAGATTTAATAAAATGAAAAGTGAGGCTCCAGTAACAGCTCATAATTATTTAACAAAGTACCATTACAATACACTCAATCAGCTTATTCAACAAGAAACTCCAGATGGTGGAACATCTCAGTTTTGGTATGATTATTTAGGGCGTTTGGTTGCATCACAAAATGCCGAACAAGCGAAAAACGACCATGAAGGGAATAAAAAGTATAGCTACACCAAGTATGATTTTTTAGGTAGAATAGAAGAAGTAGGTGAACTAGTTAGTAATACAGATCCAGATCACATGTATAATTCCTCTTTGGTTGATTTAAATTCGGATGATTATCCATATAATGGTAGTTGGCCAAATCTTTTAACTGTTCTACAAGTAACCCGAACTTATTACGATGAAATTCCAACTCCAATAATTCCTGTGTATTTATTTCCTAACGGACAACAAAACTTAAGGAATAGGGTTGTTAGAACAACCTATCTAGATTACCAAAATCCTCTTGTTCCACTGGATATAACTAATTACGAAAGAGCAACACATTATAGTTATGATGTGCATGGTAACGTAAGCTCATTAGTACAAGAGAATAGAAGTCCAGGATTAGTTGCATTAAACCAACAGTTTAAGAAAATAAATTATACTTACGATTTGATAAGTGGCAATGTAATTCAGGTAGATTATCAACCCAATGAAGTTGATGCATTTTATCATAAATATGAATACGATGGAGATAACAGAATTACTAATGCATGGACATCAGAAGATGGAGTGATTTGGGCACAAGATGCTAAGTATTTTTATTACGATCACGGTCCATTAGCTCGAACCGAAATAGCAGATGATAAAACTCAAGGAACCGATTATGCTTACACGATACAAGGGTGGTTAAAAGCAAATAATGGAACTATTCTTGATCCAAAAACAGAAATGGGAAATGATGGTAATTCATTATTGGGTAACCTCAATAAAAACATAGGAACAGATGCTTATGGATTTGATTTAACCTATTACAATCGAGATTATTCAGCTCGTATAAATTCAGCGAATAGTTTTAATAATGATTTGTATGCAAATATTCCTGTTCCAACCTCTCGTCAATTGTATAATGGTAATATTGCTCAAATGTCTGTTGCTTTAGCAGATGAGAACGAAAATTCAATTCCGTTGATGGCCAATAATTATGTTTATGATCAGTTGAATAGAATTCGAACGATGAATTCACAAAAAACAACAAGTCCTCTAACGAATGATGCATATGCAAACACAGCCCCAACTAGTGCTTATAATGTTGGTGTACAATACGATCCTAATGGAAATATAATTAGTTTAGATAGAAATGAAGGGACAGGCATACCAATGGATAATTTAAAGTATTATTATTATACTGCTGATGCAATACCAGTTATTTTTGATCCAATGGATGCAAACCATGCACTAGCAAATCCTACATTAGCTACGAATAAATTAGCTTACGTGTCTGATCCATTAGGAAATACAGCTGTTCTGAATACTGATATTGATAATCAGGCATCAGGAAACTATACCTATGATGCCATTGGAAATCTTATAGGGGATGTATCTGAAGGAATAACTGATATTAATTGGACTGTTTACGGAAAAGTAAAAGAAATTAAAAAGACCGGAGGTTTGAATGAATTAGTATTTGAATACGATGCATCTGGCAATAGAGTAACCAAGACAGTTAAGCCAGACGCTAGCAACCCTGCGAGCTGGAATAATACTTATTATGTTCGTGATGCATCAGGAAATGTTATGGCTACCTACAATTATAAACCTGCCAATGGCACAGATCCTGAAGAATTAAAACTAGAAGAACACCATATTTATGGATCTTCAAGGGTTGCTGTCGTTGATGAAGATGTTCAATTATCTTACGAAGAACATACTTTTGATACTGGGTTAGATGGTTGGTATGGAACAAATTCAACTCCTATAAATACAAGTGGAACAATGGAGGTGAATACAACAGGATTATGGGATGGTGCATTATACGATGTTAATACAATACCTGGCCAAACGTATTCGGTTAGTTTAGATGTTGTACCAGGTTCTTCAGGAACTGGATTAACGGTTTATGATGCTGGTTATATCACTTCTTTTGATGACGTATTTATGGGAGCTACAGGTAATTATTCCATTATATTTACTGCTACTACTACGGTTAGCCATATTAAATTATTTACATTTAGTGCAACTGCAGATGTATTTATAGCAGATAATGTTATTATTAAATCAATAGCTAACGTTAATAACCTTTCTTTTTATAAAGGAAAACGTAATTTTGAACTGACTAACCATTTAGGAAATGTAATGAGTGTAGTTACTGATAAAAAAATACCAGAGAATAGACCTCTAACTGTTGAATTAGACAATTATGAAATTCCTTCACCTACAGGTTGGACAGCTATCTCTTCGGGAATACAAGCAGGTGGGAAAAAAGTATTTACAACAATACCAGGGGAGAGTTATACTCTTGATTTAAATGGAGCTGCTGGAACATCTACTAATGCAAATGTGCGTGTTCTAGATGAGTTAACAGGTAATTCAATTGCCATACCAATAAACATTCTTTCATTTACATCAAGTCCATTTAATACTACCTTTGTTGCAACAGGGACATCAACAAGTATTAATATTTTATATGATGCAATTATTCTACCTACTTTATTCTCTGTAAACGATATTGTTATTACAAGTAATAATAATATTTCATTAGGTTACGATCCTAATATAATTTCATATAATGATTACTATCCTTTCGGCTCACTGATGCCTAATCGCCACTTCACGCCAGCAGAGAGCTACCGTTACGGCTTTAATGGTAAGGAGAAGCTGGATGAAATTGCAGGGGTTACTGGAGCAACTTATGATTATGGTTTTAGAATTTATGACCCAAGATTAGGAAGGTTTTTAAGTGTTGACCCTCTTACTAAAGATTACCCTTTTTATACACCATATCAATTTGCTGGAAATAAGCCAATTCAAGCTGTCGATTTAGATGGGTTAGAAGAAAAAGTTTCAATAACAATGGGGGAGCCTGGGAATACAGAAGTTGTTGTTAAAAATTGGAAAGAAGTATTTCCAACTCAAGATGCACCTTATGGAAATAAAGGAATTTTTTATGCAAACTTCTGGAAAGGGAAATATACAGGTGGATTCTACAGCGAATTCTCATTTGAAGAAAATAAGGCTCAAATTAAAAGTCTTGAAAAGGAAAATGAGATATTAATGACCATATTTGATGTTGCTACTGATGTTATTCCTGTGGTGGGTATACCAAAATCTATTTATTCATTAGTAACAGGAGAAAATCCTGCTCGATTTGGTGAAAAACTTGATGATTTAGATCAGGGTCTCAATACGATTGGTTTAGTTATACCTTTAGTAAAAGAACTAAAATATGTCAAATCAATTAATAATTTAGACAATACAGTAGATATTGTTAATGATGTAACTAAGACAGTTGATAATGCTAAAAAGGTTGGAGATACAGCAAACAAACTAAATGAAATAGACTCTGAATAAAAATCTATTACCCCAACTGATAATAAAATTTCCACAGAAATTAGTATTAAATCGAAATCTGAACATAAAAAAAAATAATATTAATGATAACGAAGGAATATAAGATTGTTGAAGTGTCAAATAAATTAAGTAATATTTTTAAATATTTGTTTTATGTAATTTTAGTAATGAATTTATCATTTTCAATTTACTTTTTTATTTATGATGTATCGTCTTATTTTGGTAAGTCCCTCATAATATTAATTACGATGGGTGTTATTTTTGCATTTATTAAGAGAAAGAATTATTTAGTTAAGATTGTTGGTTATTTTCGGATTTCTAAAAACCAGATTATTACTATTAATATTGATGAAGAACTGTTTCAAAAAAAAGATTTAAAGGATTATATAGTTTATATAGACGGTTACACGAATCAAATTACATTTTTATGGGATTCATTTTTAATTAGGAAAGGGTTTGAAAATCTAATTTCGTTTACATTAACAAATAATAAACATTACAAGTATAGTTTTATTATCAATGATAAAGAGGATCTTGATTTTATTAATGAATGTGAACTAATTATGAAATAGGTCATACAGGTATGGCTTTAAATAATATTGAAGGTTCTGCCCGCCCCCAACTAAGCGTAGTTTATAACTACGCTTTTTTATTATAAGCAATTTTTACAGTTCTCTTTTACAAATGCAATACATTCTTCATAAGTACCTTTAAAAACATAAGTATCCATTAAAGGAGGTACTTTATCCATGCCTTGCAACCTACGCGAATAAATTACAATTTTTTTATTCGAATGTTTGTAACATTTTTTACATTTATCAAAAATGCAAACAAGCCTCTCTAATATAAAATGTTGGAGAGGTTTTTTGTTTTAAAATTTTGTAATTTAGGAGGTATGAATTGCTATAAACCAGATGATATAACAACTTTTAATTCATATCCTTTCGGCTCGCTGATGCCAAACCGCTTCACAGGAGGCTCTGACTACCGTTTTGGATTTAACGGTAAGGAGAAGGATGATGAGATAGCCAATGTTCCTGGAGCAAACTTAGACTTCGATGCAAGAATTTATGATAGTAGATTAGGTAGGTGGTTGGCACCCGATCCATTGGCGGGAAAGTCCCCGTCTGAATCGCCATATAGTGCGTTTGGCAATAATCCCATTTTTTATGTAGATATAAGTGGAAAGTTTAAGTGGCCTACTGGACAAGAAGGCGAAGATTTAGCAAAAAGATATCCTACTGCATATAAGTATCTCGGAAATCCTGAAAACAAGAATGGCACAATTTT
Organism: uncultured Vicingus sp.; assembly: GCA_964360245.1. Lineage (GTDB taxonomy): Bacteria > Bacteroidota > Bacteroidia > Flavobacteriales_E > Vicingaceae. The sequence continues at coordinate 26,653 of CAYHWX010000001.1, read as the reverse complement.
AGAATTGACTTCTAGTAAAGAAGTAATGAGTGGAATACTTGATAATATTGGTGGAAATTTAGCAAAGCAAGGATGGCACATCCCCTCTGAATTTAAAGGTAGTGATTTTGAAGTTTCTGCTGATGATGTAAAAAAAGCATATACACCAGGTGAAGGTCCTGAACTTAAAATAACAATGAGTCCTGGTGAAAGTTCTATATTAGGGGCACAGCCAACAGCAGGTGGATACAATGAATCCGATAATGGTAAATTATATGATGCACCTATAGAATTGAATGAAAGAATGTTTCAGGATTTAGAAAATGCCAAAACAGATGAAGAAAGGCAAGCTGCATTAGGAGTAATTAACTCAGAAGTTACACACGAATATCTTGAATATTTTGGAGATGATAGTAATTCAGCAAGCAAATGGAAGGGCGGTGGTTATATATTTATAGACTGGGGTGCCGCTATAGGTCAATATAAAATATTTGGAGACACTCAATATCAGCCAGAAAATCATGATACTGATAAAAAAGAAATTGAAAATAAATGACACCAAATATTCATTCTAAAAAATGCAGGCTATGAAAAATATTTATATCATAGTTATAATTTGTTTTTTTTCAAATTATGGAAATGTTTATGCACAAACAATAAATAATCTGGATATATCAATAATTAACTTTACAAACAATCAATTTTTTGAGTTCTTACCATATTCATTAACGTTAAATATAGAAGATACTACTAATAATTTCATTGTTGAAGGAGATGAGAACTCATTAATTACGTTAGATACAAATCATAACTATAAAGTTGTTTTTCATGGAGCATTTCATAGATCTATAATTACAATCTATAAAATGGTAAATGGTGAAAAAGTCAATGTATTCAGTAAAAAGTTTTCTTTTCATCCACTACCTATTACACCATTAATAAAAATGAAAAGTTCTTCTTACTTTGTTCCGCCTGGTGGAACCATTTCTAGAGAAGATTTAAAACATGCTATTGTAAGTGCTGGTATTATTAATTATAACATTGAAAAGTTTTATGATGTTATTTTCTATTCAATGATATTATATAAAAATGGTTCAATTGAAGAATATAAAGTAACAGGTGCACAAATTGATGATGAACATTATAAATACTTAGAAAATTTAAAATCAGGTCAACCTATTATTTTTGATAAAATCATGATAAAAGGGTATGAACAATTTGAAATAAAAACTTATCCTTTAGTAATATATATAAAATAATTGAATTGGGACAGTTATTAAAACAAAAAACTTACGAACTGGTTGACCATCAGGGTAATATAAGAGTTGTAGTAAGTGATAGATAATTAGCTGTTGATGATGGAACTTATTCGGGCGGTGTAAAAATTAACTCTACCCCTGACGGAATAATGGACTACTTCGAGCCTGATGTTTTAGCCGCATACGATTATTATGCAGGAGTTGGAATGGAAATGCCGGGCAGAAGTTTTGATAATGGTTACCGCTATGGAGCTCAAGGCAGCGAAGTTGATGGGGAAATACAAAGCGACAGAAACACCTAATCATTCTTATCGTACCGAATATTTCTACAATACCCTCAATCAGCTTATTCAACAAGAAACATCCAAAATGATGGTTCTGTTTCAGATGTAGATTTTAATAATTATGTTGAAAATTTTATGTCTAATGTAGAAAATTTTTATACTGGACAGCAGTACACTGCAACCTACACGAGTAAATTACAATTTTTTTATTCGAATATCCGTAACATTCCAAACACTCATCAAAAAGGCAAACAAGCCTCTCTAATATAAAATGTTGGAAAGGCTTTTTGTTTTAAAATTTTGTAATTTAGGAGTATGAATTACTATAAACCAGATGATATAAGAGCTTATAATTCATATCCTTTCGGTTCACTGATGCCAAACCGCCACTTCACGCCAGCAGAGGGCTACCGTTATGGCTTCAATGGGAAGGAGAATGATAACGAGGTTAAAGGAAATGGAAATCAACAGGATTACGGGGAGAGGATTTATGACCCACGTTTGGGTCGATTTTTGAGTATTGATCCATTAACTATGGTATTTCCTTGGTATTCTCCATATCAATTTGCTGGTAACAAACCTATTTGGGCAATTGACCAAGATGGCTTGGAAGAATTTTTTAGAACTGATTATTATAATGCTGTTGGGAATTTATATCAAACAGAGATTAAAATGGTTACCAATGTTGGAGCAAAAGAAGGTATTCAAACTGTGCATCATTCAAGGGTAGTTGAAACAATAGATTTAGCAGGTAATAGTAGTTTTAACATTTCTTGGTCAGGTAGCAGGGTTGGAACAACTCAAGGTGTTAATGCTTTTGTTTCGTTTCCTATCAATTCTTTATTACTTGATAATGCGGCATTATCAACTCAAATTAGAAGGCGAAGTTTAAATCTTAATGCTGCTGGAACTCCTCAACGATATCAATTACCTTACCCAATTACTGTAACAACAAGAGATATAGCTACAGGAGCAGTAACAACTTCAGTAGCAGTAAATGGAGAACTTGTGCCAATTTCAGATGGAGGTCCTTTTAACATAGGATTTTATCAGGGGTTATTAAACGCAAATGGTATGATAGTTGGCGTGTCTCAACGAAACCAAAATAACCCACGTTCAGGGGTTAGAAAATTTGGTGAAACAGAACAAACTTTTAATGCAGCAAATACCAATACAACCGTACCTGGAGCATTTACTACTAACATTCCTAATAATTCTCCAGACCGACAAAATAATGTGCCGTTCTTTAACAATGGAGCAAGTAGAACAAGAGGTAGTAATTTTGGTATTTTTGGACCAGCAAAAGGTGGATTTAATGGACGTTCCAGAACATATGGTGCACCACCAAGAAGAAGGAGACCAGGAGTAGCTAAATTTTAATTAAATTTTATTATTATGAACAGATTAATAATTAAACTAAGACAACTAATGAAAAAGATAGCATTGACAATTTGTATTTTATTTTTTACAACTATTTTTTGTGATAATGTTATAGCTCAAAAAAGTTTTGGCAGGCATTTAGCGATAATGGGTCGTGTGTTTGACCCTTCAAATTCTTATTCTTATGATATAGATAAGGGATTTCCTATTAAAATTTATATTATTACAAGCGATATAATTAGAATATATGAGTCATATGATGGGCAGTTTGATTTATCTTTAGGATATGGTAATGATTATAAAATAATAATTTCTAAAACAGGGTATAAAAGCAAGTTACTTATAGTTGAAGTAAGAGGTTCTAAAAAGCCAGATGAATTTAATTATGAGCTCCCTGTTGAAATCGAATTACTACCAGGTTTAGAAGGTGAAAAGACTGAACTAAAACCGTCAGTAAAGATATTTTACGATTCGAAAAAAGATTATTATGAGGTAATGAAATTTTGAGATTACCTCCCCGCACTTTGCCAAATGCCTTGCAACCTACACGAGTAAATTACAATTTTTTTATTCGAATATTCGAAATTGCTAAAATTAAAAAGCCCACATAAAATTTATGAGTACTTTTTTAATCCTTCAGTATCTGTTTCACAAAAACTTTTTCATCTACTATAAGCTGTAGATAGTAAACACCTCTACTATATTGTGTAATATCTATCTCTATTTTTTGTTTACCAATTGGTATTACTTTATCAAGTATTAATTTAGATGTAGCATCCAATAATTTCATTTTTACTTCTTTGCTTAATCCAATAGGTTTTTCAATAGTAAATTGGCCTGTATTCGGGTTAGGGTAAATTAATATTCCAAAATCATTAATAACTTCATCTACACCTACTCCTGTGATAATATTACAATTAGAAGTATCTGTACATCCATTCTGAGATACAATTACTGCATATGACCCATTTGTTGTGGCAATAAAAGTTTCGTTGGTTTCTCCTGCAATAGGTAGCATTGTCCCACAATCAATCCATTGATAGTTTGTTGCTCCAACACAGTTTGAAATAAGCACTGGAGATGAATTAGTAACGGAAGTATCAACTGTATCTATAGTCAAGATAATTGTTAGGTTACTGTCACATCCAAAAAAATTAGGAATAGTATCAAAATATGTTCCTGTCGCACTCCAAGTATAATTTCCACTTGGAGAAATATAACTGTCACAAGAGTTTTCATAAAGAGAATCTGAAGTATTATTAATAACCAAATCAATTATTAGAATACTGTCACATCCAGCAGCATTAGTAATCGTATCATTGTAAATACCACTTGTTGTATACGTGTAAATACCACTAGGTGAAACATAACTATTGCAAACTACTGGAAAAATACTATCTGTGGTTACTGTACATTCGCCAAATTTTGCTAAGAACGCATCCAAATTAGTTGAAAGGGAGGGTTGATGTGTTCCAATTGTAGCTATGTTTTCGATAGAAGACGTTCGACCACAAACGTACAAATAGCCCAATTTATCAACAAACATATCGTAAATTACATCTAAACTGTTACCGCCATAATAGGTACCCCATTGTCGAATTCCATTGTTATTAAACTTAGCAATAAAACCATTGTAGTTATAGGAAGCTGTATCTTGATAATTACCAGGTGTAGCAATGTTATTAGGTGAAGTTGTATACCCAGCTATATAAACATTATTATTTGTGTCTGTTCCAACAGATAAAGTTTGTTCACCATTCATTCCTCCATAATAAGTAGCCCATAATAATAATCCTAAACTATCAAATTTGGCTAGGTACCCATCTAAATTACCACCATAAATTGGTTGATGGCAGCCAGGTGTACTAATACTAATAGTAGAATAAGTCATACCAAGTATATAAGCATTTCCTAAAACATCAACTGTTACTGAATAACACCAGTCTGATGTAGGGCTACCGAAATAAGTACTCCAAAGACGAGTACCTGCAAAGTCAAACTTAACTAACATGGCTTCATATCCTCCACCGTTATAAATTGGTTTATGAGTACCAGGTGTCCCTAAATTTGCTGCATCAGAATAACCAGCTAAAAAAATATGATCAAATTTATCTATTGCAATAGAACCAGAAAGATCATCACCTAATCCACCATAATAGGTGCCCCATTGACGTATTCCATTCCCATTGAATTTTACTACAAACATATCATTACTTGAATTTGAGTAACTAGGTTGAAAAGCACCAGCAGTGCCAATATTGTTGGGAGATAAAGTTGTTCCTGCTAAATAAATGTTTCCATAATTATCTGAAGCAATTGAAGAGGGAGAATCCGTATTTGATCCGCCATAATAGGTACCCCATTCCCTAACACCATTACTATCAAATTTAACCAAAAAAACATCAAATGCATTTCCTAAAGTATCTTGATGACAACCACTTGTACTTATTGCAGTAGGGGACGAGGTCGCACCTGCTAAATATATATTATTAAATACATCAGTAGTCACTGCATACCCATCATCCCTATTACTTCCACCATAATAGGTAGCCCATTCTCTTTGCCCACTGTCGTTAAACTTAGCTAAAAAAGCGTCACCATTGGCTCCTCCATAAGTGCTTTGATGGCTACCGCTAGTAGCAATATTTGATGTTGATTCAGTTTTACCTGCCAGGTAGATAAAACCACTATTACTTTTAGTAACCGCCCAGCTTTCGTCCAACATGTTATCTCCATAATATGTGCCCCATTTCAAAACAGAAACAGTGGGGTCTATAATAAGTTCTAATTCTGGGTTGTATCCATCTATGTTGTAACTTGCTATATTTTCTTTTACAACCCAATTAGCCACTAATTTTTTTCCGTTTTGATATACAATGGGTGTTTCTTCTACTATATCACCAAGTGGTGTTTTAATAATTAAAGAGCCATCATTATTTAGTTCTAATTCAGCACCTATTATTTCCGTTTGAATTTGTTTATAATCAGCATAAGGAGCAATGATATAATCATATTTCAAACTTCCATCTTTTTCATAATAGTGTAGACTAATGTTGTTGTAGATATTTTGTAAAGTTACTCCATTAAAACTTTTTACTCCAGTTATGCCATCTGGACATACTGCTAAATAATAGTTTTTCTTGGTTGATAAGATTTCATCAGTTGAAATGGTAAAATCAGTATTGGTATTAATCCAATTTAAATCAACTCTGTAAAGTGTTGTTTGGTTTGGAACTTTAATTTTCTTTTGAGATTTATGGTCTTCTTCTTCCTTCCAACTGTCTATTCTGCTTAACTGATAACTGATGCCATTTTTTTTAATATGAAAATTCATTTTTCCAATGCCACCACTATAAAGTACATCTGGTCTTGGGTGATAATTTTGATCACTAACTTGCCCCTTATTTTCAGTAAAAGTTAATTGTTGTGTTTTTTGAATGCTCTTTACTTCTTGAAATTTATTAAAACCAAATACATAAGTTAAACTTATAAAAAGGTGAGCTAATATTAATAGTATGATGTTTTTCATTTATCTAAATTAAACAATCTTTCGTAAATATTTTAAAAAAATAGCCTAATTTTTGTCTAAGAGGCTTGCATTTTGATGAGTGTTTGGGATGTTTCGATTCCGATAGCTATCGGAACGAATAAATAAATTGTAATTTACTCGTGTAGGTTGCAGGGCTTATGGCGGTTATCTCCGCTTTTATTAGAGATTTTAAAACTAAAAAGGCTTCTCAGAGAAAAACATTTAATATGCTTACCTTGTTTTATTTTAAACTGACTCCTTCCATTTGATTGATTCTATTTCCGCTTTTAACTCTTCTAAAGTTACTTCTCTAAACACTGCTTTTACTTCCATATTTTTGGCTATGATAATTTCTTTTTTGTAGATATAGTGCTTACCCTCTGACTTATAAAAACCCATTATCGTTGCTAGTTCTCCTAAGGGAATGTTATAAAAACTTAAATTACTACCCTCTAACTGTGCAAAAGCCGCTAATCGTATATCACGATGCATTATTAATCTTATATTAGGAACAACAATTGTATCAATAAACACAAACATTTCTGTTTTTTCGATTTCTATAAATTTATCGCAATTTAACCAACCCATTGCAGGTGAGTTAAATAAATAATAATCTAATTCTTTTTGATAAATAATGAAAGTACCACTACTACTTGCTTCAGAATAAATGGTATCTGTTGGGGCAATTGTTCTTGCAGTATCACTTATTGGGGTTTCTTCCCAAACAATATAATCTCTTTCTTTTTTACCCTTGAATAACCTCATTCCTTTTTTTATCTTTCCTTTCTTTGGGAACTTAATTTCAATGTATTTACCCTCTTTTACCTTCAACACCCTATCACTCGCTTTTGCCTGTAAATAAATCATACCTGCTGTTTCCAGTAAATCGTTTTTAGTTTGAGTGGTTAGGTTGTTAAATACAATATCAGAAGCACTGTAACACTCCTTTAGTTCAAGGGTGATTTCTCCGGTTGGCAAGGTTCCGTCCTGATGCACTAAACATTCAAGAGGTATGGTAATTTCAGTTCCTTCCTTCCCAATTACTTTAAAAATAGAGTCGGGTGAAAACGTAAAGAACCCTGTTTGTTTTTCAAAATAGTGGAATATTTCGGCTGTAGAGTTGTCTTTTTGCTGCTTAACCTTTGTTTGGTTTTCGCATGACATTAATAACAAGCTGATAAACAGTATATAAATAATTTTTCTCATCTCTTTTAATAATCAAAAGTCTGTGCTTCTGTTGTTGTTGTTGTTGTGGTCTGTGTTCCTGTTCCCGTTGCTGTTGTCGTTGCAATATTAAAATTGACCTGATTATTATTCGGTAATCCGACAACCCCAAAATTAGTCGCACCCTGTACAATGTTTCCTGCTGCAATACCCTGTCCTTGAAGTTGGGTACTGATTGCATTGAAGCGTGCGGTAATTAAAGCAACATCGGCAGCATTACCCGGCAATATCGTACTAAAACCAACTGTAATGGTACTTGTAGAGTTTGTTGTTTGTACTTGTTGGGTGACAACATCTGTAAAGGTTGTAGTGGTTAAGTTTTCAGCATTATTATCACTTGCAATCGTTCTATTATTTGTAGGATTTCCAATTGGTACTGTTGCCGATGAAGGTTGTGCCTGTGCTGCAATATTATTAACCTGCCCTACTGCTCCAGCTGCAAAAGTGGCTAAATTAGGATTGAAATTAATTTGAGCAGTTATGTTTGCAACATTAGGAACTCCTCCTACTGGCGGCGTAGCGGGGTTAACCGTAGTTGCTGTACTTACATTCAACTTTGGTCTTAACAAGAAAAAATTAAACCCAATACAACTACCATCAGGACAAATATATGGTCTGCTAATTAGCGGTGCTCCTCCGTTAAGCTGGGATTGTAATGCTGTTGCTGTTGCTTGTTCAACAGGGAAATAATCAACCCCCTGCCTTCCTTGCGGCTCTTTTACTGGTTGTAATCCTTCTAAATCAAACGCATCTATTACACGATTTCCACTAAAAGCATAAGGACTGTAAAAAGGATATTTCTTAAACATTTGGTCAATGCTCCACATTCTACCAATTCTCGGATCATATTCTCTAAATTTAAAATCTATATGGTTCCCTGAACCTGATATTTCATCTGTCTTCTCTTGACCATTAAACCCATACGTATAAGGTTCAGAGGGTACAAAATTTCTTCCTGGCATCAGTGAGCCGAAAGGATAGTGATGTAATTTGGTATTCAATGAGTTACTGGTGTTCATGGTGTTGAATTATGCTAAAAACACTACTTTTTCTTAACCAATTTTAACCAAAAATAAACAATTTTTATACAACATTCAATTGATTTAATTTATCAAATATTTTGTCTGTTTCTTCATCAATAAACAATTGTGATAATTCAACATATCTAAAAAATTCTCGACTGTTTGCTGCATGACCTGATATTTTTCTTACCAAATGTTCTGGCATACCTAAATTTAACATGGTTGTAATACCAGTTCTTCGCATGGTATGGGTTGTTATATGGTCGGATAGTTTGTAATGTACTTTTTTAACGCAATCCTTGTAAATTACTACTTGTTTACCTCTTCTTACTCGTGTTTTTATCAACTCAAAATCATCAGGAATTAATTTTCCAAGTTGTTTTAATTGAAGGTCTAAATAACCAAGACTAATAAACGGTAATAAAGTTTTCTGTTTCTTTTGGTATTTTTTTATAATATCAATAGCATATTCTGGTAATTTAATGGAGGTTTTAGTTTTGGTTTTCTGTGATCTGACGTTTAAATAATATTTTTCGTTCTGAATAACTAAATTTTTAGAGGTTAAAGACAATAAGTCAGAAACACGTAAAGCAACAGTACATCCAAAAATAAAAATGTCTTTAATTTTTTCAAGACCTTGTTGTCTCACCAGTTCATCAAAATTTTCATTGTAAATAATATAGTTGAGTTGATTATGGTTTAAAGTAATAATGTCTATTTCTTCTTTTGGAGCATAAAATGATTTATGATATACACCTATGTTTATATTCCTTTCTTGAATTAAGTAATTCAAAAAAGTGCGGAGAGTTTTTATAATATTACCAACATAATTGTCAAAATAACCCATTTTATTATACATAAAAGAAGTGAAGTCGTTGTAGAATTTTCTCCAATAATTAGCTGCTACTTCTTTTTCACGTTGTGTTAAATGATCAACTATAAATAACTTTATTTCAAAAAAAGTTTCTTCAGTAAAGAGAGTAATAACTCTTTTAAAGTAACCATAAGTGTCAATTGTAGAATCACTAATTCTAGAACCATTTTTTTTAAGCCTTTTTCCAGCTGATGACTCCTTTATAAAATCATTAAGTAATTTATAAAACTGTTCTTGGGTTAAAAATTTATCCTTTTTCCTTATTATAATTTTTGCCATTACTATTCAATAAATATAAAATAGATAGTTTAAACCTTGTAGCTACAAACCTAATATTAAAACTACAAACAAAATTAAAATAAATGAACTAACAAACCCCATAATTCGTTTTTACTATGCGACACTTCCAAGTGGAGTTAAGCCGTGTAATACATTTAATAGACGGTTACAATGTTCGTTAATTAGACCATCAATTTCATTCATAAAATCAGTAGCCGTTTCAAAATTATGAGGGTAAATGTGGTAGTATTTAAGCTGGCGAAAAATACTTTCCACCATAGAATTTGATTCAGAAAATGGTAATTACTCAATTCTAAATCGACCATAATAATCCAAAGGATTACTTAAATAGACCCTTTCCTTATCTATTTTTCTTACGAGTGGAAAGCAATGTAACGAATAATACCAATGTTACAACTATCCGTCAGCTGACGGACTTAAAATAGTTGGTTACAGTGGTAAATGCCGAAAGAGTTTCTGTTTAGTCCACATCTTTTTTTAAGATTGGACTAATACAGAAACCAAATCGGTATAAGAAAAATTTCGTTTATATTTATAGCGTGGGGTTCAATTTAAAGCCCAAACCCCACGTTCAACAGGAGTAAAATTAACCTGAAGAACTTGTCTGATTTTAGCCTGGTAATGATTGTTTTCTTTAGCTTTTTCAGGTGCTAAAACCATAACCATACTGTAAATATCGTTCAAATTTGCTTTATTATCAAGTTTCATCAGGGCAAGTTTCACAATATTTTTCCAAGAGTCATTATAGGTTCTTTTGAGTTCAGCAATTTTGGTTTCAATAAACGAAAACACATCAGCTTCTTTTTTCTTCCAAATAATCAAGTATTCGTGATTAATTGGAATAAAGCTGCCGTTGTAATTTTTAAAGCTGCTCATGGTGTTGTGTTGAAGTTTTATTGCTACACTTAGCAATTCATCTTTAGGCATTATTTTTATAAAATCGCTTTGAAAGGAGAAAAACTCGCCACTTTTCCTATAATCTCCAATTAAAGTGGTGTATATACCATTTTTACGTGCTGCATCCCTTTGATTAAGCAACATTAATTGACTCAATTCCAAAAATTCTTCCACAGAAGTACAACTGGATAAGTCGTTACCTGTTGAAACTAAATTATGTTTCAGTCGCTCGGCTTTATAATCAATCATGTTATGATAAGGAGGATGCGAAAAAACAAGGTCAGCTTGTTTTTTAGTATAGTTTAATACAGCGTTTCTAGTGAAGTCAAACCCTTTGTGTAAGTCCAAACCAATATAATCAACATTAAGTTCTTTACAAACGTCCGCAGAAGTTCCACTACCCTCGCAAACATCAATAAAAAGAGTTGGTTTAAAGTGTTCGATTAGTTCTTTTTGAACATAGCCCGAACAATTCCCTCGATAAGAAGCGTTTCCGTAATTACCTCTTTCAGGGAAATTTAAGATACTATTCATGGATATAAGTTTTATTAAGTGAATCTATAATTAAATCAGTATGTTCAACACCAATGGCATAAGCTATGAACCCTCCTTTTTCTTCGTCAATAATTCCTAATAAATTACCTTCATCAAAAGTCCTTTTAAGGTCTTCAAAATTATCTTCAAAAAAAAGTTCTTGAACAGTAAAATTTTCAATTGGGGGATTTTCGGATTGATGTTCTACACCGTAGAATTCGTATTTTTCAAAACAATCATGTTTATCAATTAAAAGTTCCGTTTCATCTTCGAGGTTTAGTGCAAAAACAGAATTATTTTTTTCCAATAGCTTTAAAGCGGTTTCTTTATTTACCAGTTGGAATTTAAAGCCGTCTTTGTAAGTATATAAACCAGTATTAAGAATAGCTAACTCATTATTTACCTTTCTTAAATCTTCATCATCAACAATTGAAAAATCTAAATAACCTTTCATGTTTCCAATAAGCTTATTAAAATCCTGTAATGGATTAAAAGAAATGATTTGAGCTTCATTATTTTTTAGAAGTTCAGCAGAATTTTTATAATTACCGTTTTCTAAATTTTTAACTAAAGATTCACCTAATGCGATGTTGTAATTTTTCATAATATATTTTGCTTTATTTAAAGTTAGTGTAAGCCACAATTAAGAAGCTAGTTGATAAGACAATTCCGTTTGACTGTTTACATCGGTGCAAGTAGCATCTGTTTGTTGGCTTGTTTCCTTTTTAGTGGCTTTGGGATTAAATTTCTCAGGTAAAGTAAAGCCTTTAAGTTTACCGTAAGCTTTATTTAGGATATACCAATCTTCTTTATTTTGAAATTTCAAGTGCATAGTTCCCTTTTTAAAGACTTTTATTTCAAAAAAAGACCATGAATACCAACGATTAGTTTCTAAACCATCAAATTGAGTAAAAAACGAATCTAAGTTCATTATTGAATCATAATTACGTCCAGTTAAAGGAGAAAGCACCTTAATTAAATCGGTTAATCTATCAGCATTACTACCAAATCTTAGCCGAACTTTTTTATTGTTAGAAAATTGAGGCTCAACCATCCAATCAATAATGAATTTTTCGTTAAGCATATGACCTGAATTTGTTTTCCACCCTTCAACAGCAAATCTATTTTGGTGGGTGTGCATGGTAAACTTGTCGATTACTTCAACGATAGCTTTATCAAAATTTTGTCCTTTGGTTTGGATAATGATGTCAAACATACGGTAGATGTTTTTCATGGTAAATGGGATTTGGTGCTGTTGTTCCACAAATTTATTAATGTCTTTCATTACTCCCGAAGTAACATATTTCCTGATATTCATTTTATCGAAAATGTAATTCCAAGAAACAACCTGAATATGTTTTGAAAAGTCCTCTTTAGATTTAATTTTATTATCATAACCAACTGTAAAGAAAAAATCTTTCATACCAAGAGGCTCTAAAATATAATGAAGTTGGTCTTTAAACAAATCCAGTTGGTTAAATATTTTCATTGCACCAACATAACGATTAACCAATGCCCTTACTTCATTAAAAGGCATAATACCATCAACTTGTTGTTCTTCCTCGTCATTATCCATGAAAAACCCCTCAAATTTGCTTTCATCATTAACCACTGGTTTATACAATTTAATCAATCCTACTTCAACATTGGTTTTTCGCTCCGCAGTATCAAAACAAGAGCCTAAATTATGGTAATGACCGTAATCCCTGATAATAGTATTTATTCTTTCATGTCGGTAGCTTTTTTCGATTGTTTCATGGTTGCATAAAGCAATAATTTCAGTTCCTTCGGGAGCAATTTCAAAGGCGTGTACAATGTGTTTCTCCGAAGTCGAAAAAGGAGGATTCATAATAATTAAATCAATATGGCTAACATCCTCTGCCTTTGATTTTAAAAAGTCGTTTCCCAAGATTTTACATTTATGCTGTAAAATCTGTTGAAGTGTTTCGTTTTTCTCATAACAAACAACATCTTTAGCACAATGGTTAAAAAGATAATCAACAATATCTCCTTTCCCTGCTGATGGTTCAAGAACAATTTTATCCGCACAATCAATTTGCATCATATCCAGTACATGAACAGGCGTAGGATAAAAATCAGGGTTGTTAAAAATTCCAGTATTCATAATATTATAGTGTTTAGGGGGGGGTAATTTAATTTTTATCGTAATATTTTTGATTTACAAAAAGGGCTTTTACGCCCATTTCATTACAAATCTGAAATACTTCATCAGGAGTTAAATTATTGGGGTTAATAACTTTAAAACGATGTGTTCTTTTTGTTTCTTGATGTTGAATTTCTATTACTGTAAAACCATCAATCAGTTGATAATTTCCACCGTAAACAACACAATCGTATTTCATGCCGTATTTGTGGGTTTCAAAATAGACGTTACCATCTTTTAAAGTTCCTAGATAAACTGATTTTGGGTTTACCCCTACCCTTGCAAGTTCCATACAGGGATAAATAACTGTAAATTTTACCATGATAATAAATTTAGTTTAGTTGTTAATTTTAAAAAATGAAGGTTACGCATCACAAAGCTGTTTATCTAATACCTAAATAATTCCTAATGATACCTTTATTAAAAACCTCCAGTATAAATTCTGCTAATTCATCTTTTGATTTTTCACGAATAGCGTTTTCGTTAAGTTGATTTTCATAAACCAATTTTAGGCAGTCTGACACGCTTATTTTTTTCATTTCAGTTTTAGTCATAATTTTTAGCTTTTTTTATATACAATAAAGTTAATGTATAAAGCGTACATTATAAAGAAAACCAAAGGATAGAAATGAACAAAAACAGTAAGGTCTTCTTTTTTTCCTAAAGCCTTATGAGTCGGTTGACGAATAAAAAATGCAAAAAGTGTACTTATTAAAATTAAACCTCAGATAAGGAACTTTCTGAGGTTTAATTTTAATGTGTACACCCCGACTTAAAAAATAAACGGATTAGCTTTTCGCTTTATGGCCGAAAAGATAATTGGTTTATTGAGGGATAGAATCCTTTATTTTAAAGGTATTAAAGTTTTATTCTAGTTGATCTGTATTTCTTAACTGTGTTGATGATGAAATATACAGTTGAAACAAAGCTTCCCTCCCCTCCTATTCCACACTGCTATACAAAAAATGTTTAGGGAGGCTTCAAGGAAAAACTGAGTTAATAATTGAAGTGATATCCTTTTCTTAAAAGAAGAAAAGATACAAGCGGAAAGTATGACCTGAAAGGAAACTCCAAAAAAATACTACCTAAGGGATAGATGGTACTTAAGTTGAATTAGTTGTGTATTTTCTATTTGAAGAACACGTTAAACCAAAGGGTGTTCCTGAACCTCAATTGTGCTTTCCCCTACTTCAGTCGTAATATTTTTAGAAAGAAAATCAATCCGTCAGTTGACGGATGAAGTTTAGTGATTTAATAGCACAACGATTTTATAATCGTTGTGCTATCTATTAATAAAATTAGAATTGTAAATGCCGTCAGACAATATGTTTAGTCCTAATGAAATTGAACTATTATATATTGCGTAACGGTATTACATACGAACACCTTTTCTTTTTTTAGCATCTTTTTTAGGAACATCTTTTTTAACTTTAGTTTTCGCAAGTGCTTCTTTTTTGTTGGCAGGTTTTTTTCCAATTTCTTTTACTATTTCAGGAGTTGGAGTATTTTGATGGTCAATAACCACTTCCTTAGATTTATTTAGTTGAACAAAATTAGAATTTATAGAAACTGAATAACGGTTGTTTTGGTTTTTGTCGATATAAGTTGAAGGCTCAACAGAACCTTTTAAAGAAATGGTACTGCCTTTTTCCATGGTACTTTTTTTAATAGCATCAACAGTTTTTTCATTAAAAATAGTTGCATTAACAAACATTACCTGATCTTCTTTATCTTTCACTTTATAATTATGAGCGACAGAAATATTTGCAATTTCTTGACCAGAAGGTAAAACTTTAATTTCAGGGTCTTTGGTTAAATTACCTTTTAATTCAATATAGTTGTTGTGTTTTTGAAAAGGTTTAACACCAGCTTCTAATTTTTGAATGTTGTTAGCAATAATTTTATTACCATAATTCATACCTTCAACACCCTCTTTTTGATAAGAAAAGAAACTAGCTTTTCCTTCAGCTTCAATAAAATCACCTTTTTTATACCCAGCTTTTTCTACTAAATCAGCTTGGTCGCCAAAGGCAACAACATGATGGTAGTTATTCACGTACTCTTGTTTTTGTCCTTCCTTTGGAGTGCCTATTGGAAAGGATTGTTTAATACTAAAATTGGCAACTTTCATCCCTGAGTCTAAAACCTTGACTTCAGGTTCACTGGTTAAATTACCTTTAACAGCCTGATAGTTAATTTTAACTTCAGCAGCCTTTTTTACTTGTTTTTCTGTTGTGTTTTCCATATTTTTAATGTTTAGGGGTTTGTATTAAGATTGTTTGATTTATTTCTTTTTTATTGTTGTTTACTTTTCTTTCAGTCCAAGATTTTTTTCTTCTTTACCATTTTCTTTAAATTTATCAATTAAAAAGACAGCATAACAATTACAATTGCTATACTGTCTTTTTGAAAAAAATAAATAATTATGAAATATTTCATAATCAAGTATTCAGTGTTTAGGGTGCACAAGATTACAAAAAATTTATACTAAACGCTATCTATCCGATAATAAATTAATTTTATTTAAATCTAGCTGTTTATATAATGGGTACAGTACAGTTTCCACAGTATTTTCAGCGTATTTTTATGTTGTCTTTAGAAATGCTTTTTTTGTCTGTCGGCAATGAAGGGTCGAAAAAGATTTAATTTTTGCGAAGCGATGGAATTTTTCAAAGAGCGTTAGCTTTCTGGCATATCTTTTTGTTTGTGTGGCGGCTTTAGCTCTTTGCCGCCCGCAGGAACGAGGACGGAAATGTGCTAAAAGTGTGTAGGTACAAAAAGCATGACAGAAAAGAGGGGAGGCTTACACAAGAGTTGTCTATTGAAAACAAACTTGTCAATAAGCACAAAGCTGTCAACGAGGCACCAGTGGGCAGGAAGAATTTTTTGGCACGTGTTTTTGTTTTGTGGGAAGGGTTTAGCTCTTTTGCTGTTGGTGGCTTCGCCAATTTTTTATTATGCGTAATTTTCTCTACGCAAAATAAAAAATAAACAGCAAATGTGCTTAAACGAAGCGTTGGACAAAAACCGTGACAAAAAAATTGCGTGTAGGCAATTTGTTTTTTGCCCTTTTTAAAAAGTACGGAGGGGCAAAAATTAAATCTTTTTCAGATCGGTTTGAGTTTCGCTCGTTTCTATGTTTGCTCGTAAGTATTTTGTTTTTTCTTTTCTGTCTTTATGTAGTAAATTGTCGCTATGCAGTCACCTTACACTTGTCGATAATACGTGTTAGCTGCTGCCATGTATTATTTTTGAATTGGTTTCTGTGAATAATTTGTCTTTAAATCATTTACACTCAATGAATGATTATCAATATATTTCTGAATTTCAATAGCAGATAAATCATTTAAATCTAAATCTTTAAATTCTTTGAAGAACGCATATATATTATTAGATAGTTTTGAAAGATGTGTTTTTAGCATTATTCCAATACTATTATTATTAAATCCTGCCGATGATGATGCGTATTTAGTTGGAACAATCATAATTGGCATATAATTCAATTCATATTCCCTTTCAAACCACGCACATGAATTATTCATTTGTCCAATTTCATTTTTGTTAATTTCAGACCGTTGGGCTTTTACTTCATTTTTACACTCAAATAGGATATAATCGTTTTCTTTTACACACCATAAATTATCGGGACCAACTCCTCGTTCTTTATCCGGTTGCTCCGTTGAAAAACCAAGAACCACACCTAATTCATTAAGTGCATTTTCAAACTTATCAGCTTTGACTCCAAATTGAAGATTGTTTAAAGTTTCATCTAACTGTATTGTTAATTGCTCATAATTATCAAATTGAAGTATCCATTTTTTAATATTTTCAATTCTATTTTGACTCACAAAATTAATTTTCTCAACACTCATACCTTCTCTAGGTTTCAAAAGTAACTTATTCAATTTATGAGCAGAAACTTGCTTTTTATTCGATTCAATCTTACTAGTAGGGTAAAGATATCGAGCCATTTCCTGTAGATACCAACCTTTCTCTGAGTTCTCAGTTACATAATTATCAATTAGTTTTTGAATTGCTTCTACAGCTTGAACATTTTCACCTGATAAATATTTTTCTTCTGCTTCCTTTTCTAACTCAAGTACATTTAAGACTTTTCTTTCTCTTTCTGAAATTGTTGACGTATTCATTTTGTCAGCATAAAACAATTTCCAACCTTCATCACGTTTTAGACATTGTTTAATAAGACCATTTATAACATCTATACTTTTAGCCCCAGGCTTTGAATCTTCTTTTGTAATTTCAGCTATTTCAAGTCCAATATCAATTTGAGTCTGAGTTTGAGTAGAAAAAAAGGCTCTTGTTTTTTTACTTCTTATTGAACTAACTAACTCAGAACCTGTTAAAATAATTACACAATAATCTCTTTCCCCTCTAACACCTCTACCTAAACCCTGTTCAATTTTTTGAGCAATTTTTACAAGTATAGCCTCACTGTCTGTTCTACAATATTCTTGATATCTATCAGATAGATTTTGAGCATAAGGTTTTGAGTCAATTATCAAAACTCTACAAGTATTGTCCGGTAAGTCGATGCCATCATATCTATTGACAAAGACATTACAACAATCATAATTTCCTCCTTTCAGAAAACTGATATTATCATCAATATTTTCAGATTTAGAAATATTTGCCCCTGATTTTTTCCATATTTCAGATTGGGCAAAGCTTGGAACTAATGAAAGTACACCATACTCACGATTTTTAACTTTAGTTGAGAACTCTTCAATGATTCTGTTTCTATTTAGAGATTCATCTATTAATGTGGGAATTAAAATCATTTTCTCCCCAGACCACCTTTCTTTAGAATAAAGCAATGGGTTAACAATTGAATCCTTATTTAAGCCTAATTCTTTAATGAAAAAAGAATCATCATTAGTCGTTGCAGACATTAAAACTCTATGATCAGCTTTTGAAAATGTACCAAATTGTTCAATTGGATTTACAAAAGGCGAAATTTCTAGATGGCTACCAGATACTAAACATTGGCATTCATTTAATGAATCCTTTATTAAACGCCAAGCAAATTTTATATTAAGATTTTCTTGCAGACCAGAAAGCAAATTTGTTACTTCATACACCTTATCTTGCCACGCCCAATACGGTATCGGCAATAACGAATCATGGTTTTGATTCTTAATGTCCATAAATGTACCCAACCCTTGTTTCTCTAGTTCATTTTCAAATAAGTTAAGTATATTTTCATATCCGTCTTCACTATTTTTAATTGTAATTGTAAAAGCACTTTGGATAGCATCAATGCATGCATGAGAATCATCTAAAACTATTCCACCAGCTATATCAGATTTATTATTTATTCCAAATTTCGTCAACCCATTAAATAGTTTCTGAACAGAGGTTATTAATATTGATTTTGATTCGTAAAAATCATTTGGAATTGTTCTATCAGTATTTACAATACAATATTTAAAGCCAAATTGTTTTGCTTGTTCACAAGTCTGATTTACTAGATTTTGTGTAGGACATAAATAGAGTACAGGTCCTTTTTTCTGATTTAATTTGGATTGTAAAATTAGCAACCCTAATAATGTTTTCCCTTGACCGGTATGTAATTTTAATATAACATCCTTTTTCGTTTGATAGATTTCCCACCAATCAGTCAAAACAGATAATTGAGCTGGTCGAAGAGCATTTTTGTCACTTGCTCTATCAAGTGTTTCGTATATCTCAATTGGGTTGGTCTTTACTGACGTTGCAATTGTTGATACTCTTTTACCAAAATCTACCATAAGTTTTCTTAATTATTGTTAATTATTTGTAGTGTCGTATCTTCCGTTTAGATTGCAGCGAACGATGGCGATATGAGATGCCGATTGTGGGCGATTAACTGTCAAGTTACACGAAAGTATAAGCGGGATACAACTCTTGAATTTACTGCTATTTCTCCTATTTTTTATAATGTTTGTATGCCGTTTTTATTGATTCACCACTTCCCAAATCCCAATTGTTGCTGGTTGAAAAAAGTCATTTTCATTCTCAATTTCTTGTGATAAGTATAAAAGTTTTGTAGATATTTTTACTGGTAACACTAAGTCTTCTTCCATATTATCTTTGTACGATTTATTATAGTCCTCCAAGAATGATTGGTAGATTTTCCCATACTCATCATTCCCGACCTGAATTTCAATTTCTTTAATTGGTTCGTTATTATCAAAACTAAACCATTGTTTGTAGAAACCATCAGGTTCAATTTTAACGGAATTACTTGTCCCAACTTGTGGGGTAATGTATTGATTATCTTCGTCACCTGTTGGTTTTGAAAGTAATCTTTGGAAATCTTGAGAAAAATCGTTCTGAGCACCACAAATTAAAAAATATCCTGTTTTAGTACCCTCAATATAAAGTGACAATCTCATTAAATCGTTGAAAACTCTTTTCTTTTCATCCGTTTTTCGAGTTGAACCATTTTTAATGAACTTGAATTCAATGGCGGTCTTTTGGTCGTTTTTATCCTCAAAGTGTAAGTCAAAACTTCTACCTGAAAGTTTGGGGTGAGTAAATTCTAATTTTAAGTCTTTTAAATTCAATCTTTCTAAATATTCGGCTAACGGAAACTTAATGGCACTTTCCGCAAGGACATAACTTCTTCCAACTGCGGATGTATAACTCATCCACCATTGGACAGCATTAGCCAATTGGATTAGATTAATCTCTCTTTCCATTATTAAAGAGTTTGATTAGTAAATTCCTGATAATTTAATTCATTTATTCCGCTAACAATTACACGAACCCAAGGGTTGTCTAAATGGATTTCTATAAATTGATTATGTCCTCCTCGACCAACATATCGAGAAACAGCATCATTCATAATTGCGGTAGGATTCTCTGTATTTAATCCGCCTCTTAAAACTGCTACTTTTCCAACAGTTCTGTTCTCTTTTATTAATACTTGTTCTGCAATTTCAATTCTACTCATAATTATTATTTTTTGTGAATTCTCCCAAATAGCATAAAACGAACGAACCTAAAAGAAGTGCGGACTTTATTGCACTGTATTGTCCAATCACACAAATGTAAATTAAAAGCACAAAACTTTATTGCAAATGTTTAGAAATAAATTTATACCGCTGTGAAAAACATTTGCAACTTGCACTTGCTCCACATTTATTTTAGGTGGTGTTAGCTGTTGGTGTTCGTTTCATTTGTATTTATGTCGTACCACTATATGAAAGATTGTCTGGTACTACTGGAGGAACTGATAATAAAGGTCGCCCCATTTTCCCACTAGCGAATGAGGTTAGGTCCATAGCAATAACTTCTTCACAAGCACCTTTAAAGTCTATGTATAAATCTTCACAACGTAAATTTATTTTCGTCGGTGTTACATTAACCAAATGTGCTGTTTCCGTTCCGCTTGATAATGATAAAGTTCCTTTGGGAACAAAAGAATGTGAAAAACCATTTCTTAAAGCATCCCAAAGTTTATTCGAGGTTAACAAAGGTCTATACTTTTGAAATGAGGTCAGCGAATTAATAGCTAATTCAAAGTCTTGTCTTGGAACGCCTGATGCGTAGTAATTCCAGTCTTCATGGCTATTTAATGCTTTGCCTAAAAATTCAATTCCAATAGCCATTGGTGCAAATGCGAGGTATGGATATTTCAAATGTATGTCGCCAATGTTGTCGATTAATACTTTCTGAATGAATTCCTTGGGTGTTAATGTCGTTTGTGTTGCCATCTTTTTTGTCTTACTTAGTTATTCAATTTTCTCGGTAGTCATTTTTTTACACTTGCAGCTAACAATTGGATATGATTCATCCGCCAGTAGTCGGACAAGTTATGCATCATATCCAACCTATACGTTCAATCCAAATGTACAATTAAAATACGTTAAAATAAATATTTATTTAAATACTTGATAACCAATTAATAATGTTTGCTTAGCAAGTTGTACCAGAGCTTTAAAATAACTAACGAACGTATCAAAGAAAAAACCATTAAACGTGATATAGACTAAAACAGTTAACGCTCTTTTCTATTTTTAGCTTGTAAAGATTCCACTAAATCCTCATTAAAATCTTTTTTAATGGGGATTTCTTGTTTAAAAAATAATCCTTTTTCATATTTTACTTCAGCAATTAAATCTCCTACAAGTTGCCAGTTTTCTTTCGTATTTCGAAAAATTAATTGAGCAATGGCTTTGTTATCAGCTGCAAGTTTTACGGTAAAATCGAAAGGCACACCCTCGTAAATAGTATTTTTATACTTTTCATTAAAGATTTCAATGTACCCTTTTAACTCCATCACATTTTGAATGCCTTCTTCCTGGTTTTTATTTGCAAAAACAAAATCAACTATTCCTTTTAATTTCTCTCGTTTGCAATCAATATGTGTATAAGAAAAAGCTTTTGATTCTTCCAAAAAATCTTTAGATAAAATAACTTCGGCAACTTGTAATTTTCCCATTAATTGAGCCCGATAATAACTTCCACTCTTGTCGTTATCAAAACCGATAATAAATTCTTTAGGTTGTTGTTTTTTTATAATTTCTTCAATTAAAGCTATTTGCCCTTCACACAAAGAACCTGCGGTTGAAATATACCTAATTTTTAGTTTTTGCAACTTATTTTCATTTAATTGATAATGAGAAAGAGCATCATCAAAACTTTCAGTAATAATTAATTTATCGATATAACTACCATGAGTTAAATCTTTTGAAATGACGATGGAGTTACCCCTGTCGCCTAAAGCACCAGAGAAAGATTCATTTTCTGTTTTATTTTTAATATTGATAGCCCCTA
>CAYHWX010000001.1:3093-4416 GCA_964360245.1 uncultured Vicingus sp. | reverse complement strand
TATATAAACTTTATCATCCTTTTCATAAATTTTATTTCGAATTAAATTGAAAAACATAGGATGTTCAATAGTGCTATCTTTAATTCCTCTTTTGTGTAAATAAGTTCTGTCTTTATAAGGGCTACATTGTTTTATCTCCAAAAGAAATTTATCTGATTCTTTATGTTGTCTTGATATTTTAAAATCGCTTTTATCAGGTTGTTTATATTGACCTCCTTTCATGTAAGCATCAAGGTATTTGCGTACTAAACCGAGATTAAAAAATTCGCTATTTTTTCCCTTGTGGTGGTCTTGCACAAAATCAATAATGGTTTTACCTTTTAAAGAATCGTCATTAGGTGACCAATAAGTATAAAAACCCTTTTCATTTTTTTTGATAACATATTCCTCTAATTTAACAGGGATTTCTTTTTTCTTTGATTCAGACCAATACATTTCTGTTTGGTGTAATTTTTTTAATTTAGGAGAACTAAAAGAAGATCCTTCAGCAATTACAAACCCATAATTTCCATTGAGAATAAAATCTGCTAAATTAATCTGCGTTTTATATTTATCGAGTGAATCGTATGTCATGCCTTATTGATGATTTGAATTTTATAAATTAGTGGGTTACCTCATAAAACCTTTGAGTTTACCAAGGTTTGAATCATTGGGGTTGTTCTTTTTAGGTTTTTTGTAGACGAGTAGATAAATTCGTTTTTACTGTTTTTTTGAATGGTATAAGTCTCTTTCTTTTTTCCTTCTTCTCTTTCTAAAACAGGAATTTGTTTGGTACTATGATTAGCTTCAACTAATCCATAGTGTTTTTGTTTCATAAATTTTACTAAATCTATGATTTTTTTGTAATTGCTTAATTTGTTTATCATGGTAGTAAAATTTTAATTTAATTACTGATATCAAACATCCCGAAAGATTCCTCTTCTTCCTCAATTTCGAAAGACAAATCTCTTTTCAGGAAGAAATTAATTAATTTAAAAGAACTGATGAAGCAGATTAAAAAAGTTTCAATAAATTCTATTTTATAAGGTATAATAAGTTGTTTAAAGCTTAAATTATTAATTTTATATGAATCGGAAGAAAAGGACAAATTTTCTTTATTATCTAAGTCTTGTTCTTGTAGCTCTGTGTTTAATATGCCTAGTAAGCCTGCAAAAGTTAACAATTCATTGTCGTATTTATCCAGTTCTTTCATGTTAAATTTAAAAGTGATAATGATTTTATTATGAACAATTTTTAATTGAAAAACATCTTTAAAAAAAACGTTATAATAACCAAGGGCTGCTTTTACTCCAAATATCAAATCATTCAGATTGTTCAGTATGC
>CAYHWX010000001.1:0-3083 GCA_964360245.1 uncultured Vicingus sp. | reverse complement strand
TATTTTATCGAAGAAATCAGGATGTTTTTTACTTAGCGTTTCAACCAAGGTTTCCATGGTTATTTCTGAACAAAATAACATGCTTTTTTTATCCCCAGTTTGGTTATAAATGGCAAACATATAAGGGTTAGATGTAATAAACAACTGTTCTTCTAGTTCTCCGGAAATAGATTTAAAAAAATTAGGTTCAGGTAGCAATGACCTATAATTGTTTTCATTAAATAAAACGAAACTACTTCCGTTGCGATATAAAGATTCATCAAGGGTTACTAAAAATTTCAATAAATTATCCAAATCGGAATGATAAATAAAATAACTGTTTATTACATCCGATGTATTTGTTGTAAGTGTTAGTGTTTTAAAAAAATTAATTTTAGTTAGTGCAATTAGTTTTTTTAAACCCTCATTTATTGTTGTTGCTGTATTCTTGTTAACGATATAATCAATAAAATCTTTATTGTTTTTCAATGAGTAATTAAGGTAAGAAATCAGTTCATGTTGGGATTCGTAAAATTTGTAGCTAAAACCATCTACTAAAATATACTTGTTATTTTCATCATCAATTGCCAATAAGAATACATAAACAAAATTATTAGCGTTGTTAGTATAAACGATATAATGCTCGTTAGAAGCTATTTCCCAGTATTGAAATGCATCTAATAGGGCTATGATATTATTGTTATTTTCCATTTTTTGAGTTAAAGTTGACGATGATGATAATCAGGAAATTAATTCGTTTTTTCAAGTACAAGATAGCCGGCTAAAACTGAATCAACTTCAGCATCTATTCGTTCAAAGTTTTTCTTTATTAAATTTTCCATGATGTCCCTGTCTTGTTTTTCGTTACCAGTATTAAATTTTTTAGAAAATACTGGAAGAGGATCAACGCTTTTTTTCTCATAAAAAGGAAATTGTGCGGAAAACATAGGGGGGTCGCCATCTGCTATTTGCCCCATAAAGTGTCCTGTTGGTTGCCCTTTTACTTCTCTGGGTTGTAAAATATCTTCCCATTGTTTTGATTCACTTTCAGAAATGGAGCTGTCAGAGGTTGTATAACTGACTTTTTTCTTTTGATGTTTACCAACAGCTTGTGCAAAAGATTTGGCTAAATCGTCATTTTCATTTCTCCCGATAAAAGTGTTTACAATGGTATTTTTAATAATATCCCATTTTTCTTTCCCATAAGTAGAAATGGCTTGTGAAACATCTTGCATGACTAGAATCAACACCACTAATTTTTTACGGGCTGTGGCAGGAAATTGAGATAACTCTTCAGGATTAAAGGTAACTGTTGGAAATTCCTCCACTATAAAAGCACTTTTTCTTTTCCCTAATTGATTCATATTTTTCATACAAACATTAAGAATAACAGAAATTGGGGCAGATAAAGTTCCGGAATATTGAGGAGCATTACCGATACAAAAGAACCTGGGGTTTTCTTTATCGGTAACATTCATATTAAATTCTTCTTCCGGTTTGGGAGATAGTACCCAATAAATATTAGGGTCATATAGTTTTTGTACTGGAGCTTGTCCCGATGATGTTGAACCTGCTAACTGACCTTCTGCTTTGGCATTGTAAGAAGTCATAATGGTCGCTGCTGCTCTCTCTAGTTCCGGGTCTTCAGCTAACCATTGTAAAACTTTATTATAATCAGCTAGTAAAAATGAAACTAAGTGAGGGATAGTTAATAAATCAGGATATTCTTTATAAAGTCTTATAGCGATGGCTTGGGTGTAAGAAATACCATTCTTAGCCCAAAAATCTGTTTTTTTAACCAATTCTAAATCGACTGCTTTTAAAAATATTTCAATGATACTTCTCAACGAAATTCTGTTGGGATGATATTTTATTGACAATGGATTAACCCTGACGGAACGTGTGGGGTCAATAAAATTTAAAAAGGCAAATTTAACTGGTACATCACGATAAATGCTTTTGTTAGCTACACCGTATTTGTAATTAACAAACCCATCATCATCCACTTTTTCGTTTAATTCTTTTAAAGTAGTATAAATCTGTCGGGTTAATACGAGAGGATTTTCTTTTGCACCCTCTCTGTATTCATCGGGGTTACCCTCATAATCATACAATACACCACAATATCCTTTTACTAACAGATCGTTGATTAAAAATTGCAATAAAACGGTTTTCCCTGAACCCGGACCGCCAATAATTTTAATTCCTTGGTTGGGGTTATGTATTAACATTTTTCCTTTATCGGTTGGAATTTTTAAACTTAAATCATCTTCTTTATTTTTCTTATAGGATACTTTTTTAAAGAAATCCAAATCATCTGCTAACTCATTTTTTCTTTTTGAAAAATAGACGGCTGATGGATAAGCTAAAAACAATAAAGCAACAGGAAAAACAATTAAATCGTAAAAATAGAAATTGATGGTACCAGTTAAAATAACACTTATGGTTAATAAGGAAAGGAAAAGATAGGTATTTACATCATCATCCTTTATTTTTTTACCGATTTTTATACTAGGAGTAAACCATGAATATCCGAGAACTCCTAAAATAAAAGCTATCCTAACAAAAATCATCTTGTTATCAAAAATATGATAAAATTTAAGCAGGGGTACATAGAGAAAGCTTTCAGGATATGGAAGCCATAACTTTAATTCTAAGGACCAATTCAGGATAATGATGATTAAAATAAGAACAGTAATAAGCATCATAGACGCATTAAGGTCTTTTTTTTCTTTAGACAAACTCATGAATTCAACTGTTTAGGGATTTCAAAAATAATAAATATATGACTTATCTGTTTTTTTGGTTTCTTTTTTTCTTGCGTATATATTCATCTTCATCATCATTGCCGTGTTTTTTTAATCCATGAATAGCAGCTAAATCTATTCCATGCTGTATGTTAGTTGGAATGCTATCAGGAGTTTCAACTTTTACATCACTTAAAAAAGTATTGGTATCCATCCTATTATTTTCTATAGCTGGTGTAAATGAAAAGTTCTGCGTTTTGGTTTCATTAAAATTAGCCGATATGTTCTTCCAACTTAGCCCCCTATCCAATTCTGAAGCTTTAAATTGTATAGGATTTTTTATATTTTTAGAAACAA